>JAQVGD010000013.1 GCA_028696945.1 Lutibacter sp. | reverse complement strand
TTACATAGAATATCCTATTGGAACTGATATAGAAGTTACCAATAAACTTTCAATAGAAGTTGAAAATAAAATTCAGAATTATCTAAAAAAATATGAGGTTGACGGCAAAAATAATTTAATTACGTCGGTAATTGGACAAGTTGGTGAAGGTACAAGTGATCCAAAAAGAAGTCAGGATGGAGGAACAAGCCCAAATAAAGCGCGTATAACGGTAGATTTTGTTAAATTTATTGAACGTGGAAATATTGATACCGAAGATGTTTTAATTGAAATAAGGGAATTATTAAAGGACATTCCAGGAGTGGATATTATTGTTGACAGACCTGCCGATGGTCCGCCAGCTGGTGCTCCAATTAATATTGAAGTTGCGGGAGATGATTACGAACTATTATTGACAACCGCCGAAAACATCAAACGATTTATCAAAAATAAAAATATTTCAGGGATTGAAGAATTGAAATTGGATGTGGAACAGGGAAAACCAGAATTACCCATCATTATCGACCGACAAAAAGCGCGTCGTTTGAATATTTCAACTGGGCAAGTAGGCGATGCACTTCGTACTTCATTGTTCGGAAAAGAGGTTTCTACCTTTAAAGATGGTGAAGATGATTATCCCATAAACATCCGTTTAATGGATAAATATCGATATGACAAACAAGCATTAATCAATCAAAAAATTACCTTTAGAAACCAGAGTAGCGGTAAAATTGTTCAGGTGCCAATCTCATCAATTGCCCATGCAGAAACTTCCTCCACATTTAGCGCCGTTAAACGAAAAGACCTTGACCGGGTAATTACCATTGCATCAAATATTTTAGAAGGTTATAATGCCACAGAAATAAATGATCAAATTAGAAGCGAATTGAAAAAATTTAATTTACCCAAAAACATTTCAATTTCTTATACTGGTGAACAAGAATCACAGGCCGAGGAAATGGCTTTTTTAAGCAAGGCTTTATTAATTGCAGTGTTTTTAATTTTCTTAATATTGGTGGCTCAATTCAATTCAACCTCAACCCCAATTATCATATCACTAACGGTATTATTAAGTTTAATTGGTGTTTTGCTTGGATTAATTATTTTTAGAATGGAATTTGTGATTATGATGACGATGATTGGCATTATCTCCTTGGCGGGTATTGTGGTAAACAACGCTATTGTACTTATTGATTACACAAACCTGATAATGGCGCGCAAACGTTTGGAAGTAGGATTGGATGAAGGTGTTTTAACCAAAGAAATAATTAATGAAAGTATTGTTGAAGGCGGTAAAACACGTTTAAGACCTGTATTGTTAACGGCAATTACCACCATTTTAGGATTGTTGCCATTGGCCATAGGAATAAACGTGAATTTTATGACCTTGTTTACCGAGTTTGATGCACAATTTTATATTGGTGGTGAAAACGTGGCATTTTGGGGACCTATGTCCTGGACTATTATTTTCGGGTTGACATTTGCCACTTTTTTAACGTTAATTATTGTGCCGGTAATGTATTCGTTGTTAAATAATTTTAAGTTAAAACTGAACAGAAATCAGTAATTTGTAATTAAACAGTGCCTAAAGTTTGAAGCACTTAGGTTAAACCAAAATAGCTAATTTTATTTAAATAAATTAGCTGTTTTAGTTTGAAAAAAGATAAATAGAAACGTAATGGTTTGCGATATTTTTAAATTTAAGATTGCTTATTAAGACGGTAATATAAGGAAAATAAAATGCGATAAACAATTGATTACTACCACAAATTTTAAAATAAGCAAGTGTGGGTATTTTCGCGGTAAATTTTAAGCCCATAAAAAATCCATTTATGATAAATAACAGGCAATTCGTTTATTTATATTGATTTTTTGTTGGGTATGAATATTATATATATATTTGACCACGAAGTAGTGAGTAATTAATGGGATTAATTTATACCAAATGATTTTTGTTAAGTAATCATGCCTTTTTTGGAATACAAGAATGTAATAGATAACTATAAAATACTGAAAGTTAACATATAAAGCTGATGGATATGATTCTCCGATTTTGCAATAATGTTTGAAGGTGTACATTTAAAATAACGCAAATTATAAAAAATAATTAATATATTTATCTGATTTTATAAAGTTTGCTGCATATTCAACCCCAAAAATGAATAGAAAAAAAGTTAAGTTACTAATATGGTGTTTTGGTTTTATGCTGTCTAGTTTGCCAGCATATGCACCACCTCCTCCTCCAGGCTTGCCAATTGACGGTGGTTTGTCATTTTTATTGGCTTCAGGCGTAATTTACGGAATTTACTCATTAAAAAGAAAAAGATAATTACTTCTGCAACAACCTAGCTACGTACTTGCCTATTACATCAAATTCCAAATTAACAACCGTTCCCACTTCAAAAGTGTGAAAATTGGTAAATTCATAAGTGTAAGGAATAATAGCTACCGAAAAACTATTTTTTTGTGAATTTACCACCGTTAAACTTACGCCATTTATGGTAATGGAACCTTTTTCAATAGTAATATTGTTATAAGCCTTATCATAGTCAAAACCAAATACCCAACTGCCATTTTCTTCAACAACATTAGTGCAAACGGCTGTTTGGTCCACATGACCTTGCACAATATGTCCGTCCAGTCTGGCACCAAGAATCATTGCGCGTTCCAAATTTAATTTGTCACCAACTTTTATATATTTCAAATTCGATTTGTCGAGCGTTTCTTTTATGGCAGTTACCGTATATTCTTTGTCCCTTATATTCACAATGGTTAAACAAACACCGTTGTGGGCAATACTTTGGTCTATTTTTAATTCAGAAGTAAAATTGCTTTCAATGGTAATATGAAGATTTTCACCTTCTTTCTTTAAATTTTTAACAAACCCCACACTTTCTATAATCCCTGTAAACATACTTTTCAATTTAATTGACTACTTTTGATGATTCAAATTTAAGTATAATAAAGCTGATTTATGGACAAATCTGAAAAAATAGTATTGGGAATTTCTATAGGAGATTTTAATGGCGTTGGCATAGAAATTATTTTGAAAACCTTTTTGGATAAACGGATGTTCGATTTTTGTACACCAGTTCTTTTTGGTTCGGCCAAATTAATTACGGCCTATAAAAAAAATATGGATATCAATTTGCTTTTCAATGGCATAAGACAAGTTGATGCTGCCATACCAGGTCGGTTTAATGTGTTGAATTTATGGAAAGAAGAATTTGAAATTAATTTAGGAACACCAACAGCAGCATCAGGAAAATACGCTTTTGAATCTTTGGAAGCGGCAACATACGCTTTGGCTAAAGGAGAAATTGATTTATTGGTAACCGCTCCTATAAGTAAAGAGAATATTCAGTCGGACGACTTTAAATTTCCTGGACATACAGAATATCTAGAATCAAAATTAAAAGGCGAAAGCTTAATGATTTTAATGACTGAAAGTTTAAGAATTGGCTTAATAACAGGGCATATTCCAGTTTCAAAAGTTTCAGAAACAATTACCAGCGATTTAATTAAGAAAAAAGTAGCCATATTGTACAAAACATTGGTGGAAGATTTTGCCATTTCAAAACCTAAAATTGCTTTATTGGGATTAAATCCACACTGTGGTGATCACGGTGTTATTGGAACTGAAGATGATGAAATAATAAGGCCTACTATTGCCGAAATCCAAAATGAAGGAAAATTGGTTTATGGACCGTATGCTGCCGATGGTTTTTTTGGGTCAGAAAATTACAAAAATTTTGATGCTATCTTGGCCATGTACCACGATCAGGGTTTGGCACCGTTTAAAGCATTATCCTTTGGTGAAGGTGTTAACTTTACAGCAGGTTTGGATAAAGTAAGAACCTCGCCTGATCACGGTACAGCCTATGATATTGCAGGAAAGGATTTGGCGAATATAAACTCCTTTAAAGAAGCTGTTTTTAGTGGAATTCAAATTTTCAAAACAAGGCGAGAATATAAAAGTTTGACTGAAAACACTTTAAAAATTACGCATCAAAAATAAAATAGATAAATATTCAATATTTACTTTAGTATATATTTTATAATTTTATATCTTTGCACGCTCAAATTGAATTTCAAAATGAAAGATTTAAAGGAATTTGATATTTCTTTTATAGGTTTAAAAGAAGGAATTCATCAGTTTGAATACACAATTGACAAGAAGTTCTTCGATTTTTTTAACTATGATGAATTTTACGGTTCAAACGTAAAAGTAATGTTGTCATTTTTAAAAAACACGACAATTTTTGAATTGGATTTTGCTTTTACTGGCTGGGTTGAAGTGGCTTGTGATGTAACTACCGAGTTATTTCATCAACCAATAGAGACTGATATTCGTTTAATTGTAAAATTTGGAGAGGAGTTTAATGATGAAAATGAAGAGCTATTAATCATCCCATTTTCTGAAAGTAAATTTAACGTGGCACAATACATTTATGAAGCAATTGTGCTGGCAGTGCCTTTAAAAAGAATACATCCGGGCGTAATTGATGGTTCTCTTCATTCAGAAGTTTTGGAAAAGTTAAAAGAATTTGAAATAAAAGCAGAAGACGATGAAGGAGAAGAAGAACAGCAGGAAGAAAATAAAAATAGGGAAATTGATCCTAGGTGGAATAAATTAAAGAATATACTAATAGAAAAAAATAAGCGTAATGGCACATCCTAAAAGAAAAATATCAAAAACAAGAAGAGATAAAAGAAGAACTCATTACAAAGCAGTAGCTCCTCAACTGGCTATTGACCCAACAACAGGTGAGGCACATTTGTACCACAGAGCACACTGGCATGAGGGAAAATTGTATTACAGAGGTCAAATTGTAATAGATTCAACTGAAGAAATTAAAGCTTAATCAGTTTCTTATAAATATTTAGAAAACTCTCTTTTTGGGGGTTTTTTTTTACTTTTCAGGGTAAAATCGATGAAAATTGATGAAAATCACTCATAAATCAAAAAATATTTCATTCCTTTGAAATTCTTTTTTGATAAAAAGAAAGCAAAATATGACAAAAATTACCGCAGTGATTACTGCAGTTGGAAAATATGTTCCTGAATACATTTTAACAAATGAAATGTTAGAAAAAATGGTGGACACTAATGATGAATGGATTACGGCAAGAACTGGAATTAAAGAACGAAGAATTTTAAAAGGAGAAGGAAAAGGAACTTCTTTTATGGCAATTAAAGCAGCCCAACAGTTACTGGATAAGAAAAAATTAAATCCCAAAGAAATTGAATTGGTCATCGTGGCAACAGCTACGCCAGATATGCAAGCGGCCGCAACAGCTGTTTATGTAGCTTCTGAAATTGGCGCAACAAATGCTTTTGGTTTTGATTTGGAAGCCGCCTGTTCAAGTTTTTTATATGGAATGTCTGTAGCAGCAAAATATATTGAATCTGGCAGGTATAAAAAAGTGTTGCTTATAGGAGCCGACAAATGTTCTTCCATGATTGATTACACTGATAGGTCAACTTGTATTATATTTGGAGATGGCGCAGGAGCAGTTTTATTTGAACCTAATAACGAAGGTTTAGGATTGCAGGATGAATATTTGAGAAGTGATGGAGTTGGAAGAGAATTTTTACAGGTAAAAGCAGGTGGATCCTTGTATCCATTGACAAAAGAAGGGATAGATAATAAAGAAAATTTTGTTTTTCAAGACGGTAAAACAGTATTTAAAAATGCGGTGTTTAATATGGCAGATGCCACAGTTAAAATTTTGGAACGCAATAATCTAACTAAAGAAGATATCAATTGGCTTGCCGCCCATCAGGCAAACAAACGCATTATTGAAGCTACGGCAAACAGAATTGAATTAGACAGTTCAAAAGTAATGATGAATATTCAAAATTACGGCAACACAACTTCGGCAACATTACCATTGCTTTTAGCCGATTACGAACAACAACTTAAAAAAGGAGACAATATAATTTTCGCATCATTTGGGGGTGGTTTCACTTGGGGATCAATTTACTTTAAATGGGCGTACAACTCTTAACCAATTAACAATTTAAAACCAAATTATCATGGATTTAAAAGATATTCAAAATCTGATAAAATTTGTGGCCAAATCGGGCGCAAGTGAAGTTAAATTAGAAATGGAAGATATTAAAATCACCATTAAAACTGGAGCTGAAAAAACGGAAACTACCATACTTCAACAAGCACCAGCTGGTATTCCTCAAATGAACATAAGCGGACAACCAATACCTGCTCAAGACCCTGCACAAACTGCAAGTGTTGATCCAGACACCAAAGAAATCGACACAAAATATATTGAAATTACTTCTCCTATAATCGGTACTTTTTACAGAAGACCAGCACCCGATAAACCTGTTTTTGTTGAAGTAGGTGACATTGTAAGTCCTAATACCATTGTGTGCATGGTTGAAGCCATGAAATTATTTAATGAAATTGAATCTGAAGTTTCAGGAAAGATAGTAAAAATATTAGTGGAAGATGCGACTCCTGTTGAGTACGGACAGCCAATATTTTTGGTGGATCCATCGTAATTTTAATTCCATATTGCAAAATCCGAGTTTCAAAAATATTTTGAAATTGATTGTTGTTTATAATAATTTGAAAACAGTATGTTTAAAAAAATATTAATTGCAAATAGAGGTGAAATAGCTTTACGAGTTATACGAACCTGCAGAGAAATTGGCATAAAAACAGTGGCTGTTTACTCAACCGCCGATTCAGAAAGTTTACATGTTCGCTTTGCTGATGAAGCTGTGTGTATCGGTCCTCCGCCAAGTAGCGAATCTTATTTAAAAATGTCGGCTATATTGGCAGCTGCTGAAATAACAAATGCCGATGCCATCCATCCTGGATATGGTTTTTTGTCTGAAAACGCCAAATTTTCAAAATTGTGTGAAGAGCATGGCATAAAATTTATTGGTGCTACTTCAGATATGATTAACAGAATGGGTGATAAAGCTTCTGCCCGTGCCACTATGAAAGAAGCAGGTGTTCCAACAATTCCAGGTTCGGAGGGTATATTGGAAACCTATGAAGATGCTGAAACGTTGGCTGATGAAATGAAATATCCTGTTATGTTAAAGGCAACTGCAGGTGGTGGAGGAAAAGGAATGAGGGCCGTTTATAATAAAAGTGACCTTAAAAATGCTTGGGATGCAGCCAAACAAGAAGCACTTGCATGTTTTGGAAATGATGGGATGTATATGGAAAAGCTGATTGAAGAACCTCGACATATTGAAATCCAAATCATAGGAGATTCTTATGGAAAAGCTTGCCATTTATCAGAAAGAGATTGCTCCATTCAACGTCGTCACCAAAAGCTAACTGAAGAAGCTCCATCACCTTTTATGACCACGCAATTGCGAAAAAGAATGGGAGATGCAGCCGTAAAAGCTGCAGAATTTATTGCCTATGAGGGCGCAGGCACTATTGAGTTTTTAGTGGATAAACATAGAAATTTCTACTTTATGGAAATGAACACCCGTATTCAGGTAGAACATCCTATTACAGAACAGGTAATTGATTATGATTTAATTTATGAGCAAATTAAAGTAGCGGCTGGAGTTCCAATTTCCGGAAAAAACTATTTTCCAAAATTACATTCAATAGAATGCAGAATAAATGCAGAAGATCCTTATAAAGATTTTAGGCCATCACCGGGGAAAATTACCACTTTGCACGTTCCTGGAGGTCATGGAGTTAGAGTGGATACGCATGTATATGCTGGTTACACGATTCCGCCAAATTATGACTCTATGATTGCGAAATTAATTACAACTGCGCAAACTCGTAAAGAAGCTATTAGTAAAATGAAAAGAGCTTTGGACGAATTTGTCATTGAAGGCATAAAAACAACAATACCTTTCCACAGACAATTAATGGATCACCCAGATTATATTGCTGGTAATTATACCACTGCATTTATGGAAAGTTTTAAAATGCAACCAGAAATAGACAAGTAAAATTTCAAATTGAAATAAAAATAAGGGATATAATTTTTTATATCCCTTATTTTTTTAAATTTACTTTCAATTTATACTATTATGAAAGAAAAAGAATTGCACTTTGATGGAATTGATAAAATTATTTTAAAACACCTTATGGAAGATGCCCGCACACCAATATTAGGCATTGCCCGTGAAATTGGAATATCAGGTGCCGCAATTCATCAAAGATTGCGAAAGTTGGAGGCTGCTGGATTAATTATAGGATCTAAATTTGTAATTAATCCAAAAGTGTTGGGTTACAAAACACTTGCTTTTGTAGGAATATTCTTAGATTCTGCAAGTAAATACTCAGCGGCAGTAAACCGATTAAAGGAAATTCCCGAAGTCATTGAAAGTCATTATACAACAGGAAATTACGCCATTTTCATAAAAATTATGTGTAAAGACAATGAGCATTTAATGAAGTTGCTTAATCAGGAAATTCAATCCATTAAAGGAGTTGCCAGAACAGAAACCTTTATTTCACTCGACCAACAAATTGATCGTCAAATTAAATTATAAAAAAAACCGTTAAATACGGTTTTTTTATGATGGCTTTTTAGAGTGTCTTATTTAATTCGCACAAACAAATCTATTTTATTTTTTCTTATAGAAGTTGGTCTATTATCTTTTATCGTTTTAATCTCTGCCGCCCAAAATAGCGATGCCCCAATAAAGCAACATTGCCAAAGAGCCAATAGCCGCAACCAAATAAGTTCTTGCCGCCCATTTTAAAGCATCTTTTGCGCCATCTTGCTCTCTGTTTGTAAGCATATTATTTGTTTTTAGCCAAGCCAAAGCCCTGTTGCTGGCATCATATTCAACAGGCAAAGTAATAAAACTAAATAAGGTCGCAACAGCCATCATGGCAAGTCCAACAATTGCAATGGTAAAACCTATGCCAGTATTGCCAGAAGCGGCACCCAAAATTAAACCTCCTATAACCAGCCATTGTGAAAATTTAGAAGAAATATTCACTGCTGGCACTAATGATGAACGCAGTTGCAGCCATTGATAAGCTTGCGCATGTTGAACGGCATGCCCAACTTCATGAGCGGCCACACAGGCAGAGGCAGCATTTCGTTGTTCGTAAACCGATTCACTTAAATTTACGGTTTTGTTTTGTGGATTGTAATGGTCGGTTAATTGCCCTGGCGTTGATATAATTTTTACATCATAAATACCATTGTCATGGAGCATTTTTTCAGCAATCTCCCTTCCGCTTAAACCATTTTCTAATTGTATGGTGGCGTAATACTTAAATTTGTTTTTCAGCTTTTGGCTAACCAACCAACTAATCAGCGATATCAGCCCAATAATAATATAAAACCCTATCATATCTTTCTTTTTAAATTAATGTGTTTTTTTTGTAAATTTACATCATAAATTATTCCAAAACTCAGGAACAGACAAAATGGCAAAAATCCCTCAGATTCTTCTAATTTATACAGGCGGAACCATTGGTATGGTTAAAGATTATAAAACAGGAGCTTTAAAAATATTCAATTTTGATAAACTTTTAAAGCACATTCCAGAACTTAATCAATTAAATTGCAGCATACACAGTATTTCACTTGGTAAACCTATAGATTCCTCAAACATGAATCCTGATAATTGGGTTCTCATTGCAGAAATAATTGAAAAAAATTACGAGCAGTTTGACGGATTTGTGATATTGCATGGCTCAGACACCATGTCATATACCGCTTCAGCCATTAGTTTTATGTTTGAAAATCTCTCAAAACCCGTAATTTTCACAGGTTCACAATTGCCTATAGGCGATTTGAGAACTGATGCCAAGGAAAATTTAATTACTTCTATAGAAATTGCGGCAGCTCAAGAAGATGGATCACCCATAATTTCTGAAGTCTGCTTATATTTCGAATACAAATTATATAGGGCAAACAGAACCACAAAAATTAACGCCGAACATTTTGAAGCATTCACATCGCCTAATTTTCCTCCCTTGGGAGAAAGTGGTGTTCATTTAAAAATTTATAAGCAACTAATTTACAAACCAAAAGAAATTAAACCATTTAAAGTCAGGAAACAATTAGATAATAATATTGTGCTATTAAAAATATTTCCTGGAATTACAGAAAAAGTTGTCAGCAGTATTTTGAAAATTGAAGGATTAAAAGGTGTCGTGTTAGAAACATTTGGTTCAGGAAATGCACCTACCGACAAATGGTTTATTAATTTGCTGAAGGAAACAATCAATAAGGGAGTGCACATCATAAATGTAACACAATGCATTGGCGGAAATGTAATTATGGGGCAATATGAAACCAGTATTGAGTTAAAAAAAGTTGGAATTATTAATGGAGGAGATATTACAACAGAATCCGCTTTAGCCAAATTGATGTACTTATTGGGTGAGAATATTCCAAAAAACAAATTTAAATCTATTTTTGAAGTCCAACTTAGAGGAGAAATAAGTTCATTTGAGTAATTTTTTTATACTAAATCAGGTGTTTATTGATTAAATTTTAATATTTTAACTAAAATCACCGTATTTATTGCTAATTTTAAAAAAGAATAGATAGCAAAAAAAATCATTTTAAAATTGTTATAAAATTTTTACAACTCAACATTTTTTTGTTACTTGCCATACACAAAAGATGTCTAAACGTAGAGGTGTTAGATAAGTTAAAGACTTTAAAATCTTTCTCTTCGATGACTTGTTTGTTTTGTAAAAATTATTATATATTTAACCCGTGAAATTATTAAATTAACTATTAGACAATGAAAAGAGTATTTACTATCCTTGCAATTACAGGATTATTGTTATTTGGAGCAGCACCTAAAGCTTTTGCACAAGATGCAGCAAACACAGAACAAGTTGCTGACGCAACCGAATCAAAAACATTTCATCAAGAATTAAAACAACGTTTTATTGAAGGTGGACCATTCTTTATGGGAATTGTATTGGTAACCTTAATTTTAGGGTTGGCAATTGCAATAGAAAGAATTATATACCTTAATATGGCAACTACTAATACTAAAAAATTAGTAAGCAATATTGATGAAGCATTAGCTTCAGGCGGAGTAGAAGCAGCTAAAGAAGTTTGCAGAAACACAAAAGGGCCTGTTGCATCTATTTTTTATCAGGGATTAGACAGAATGGATGAAGGCGTGGAAGCAGCTGAAAAAGCAGTTGTGGCTTACGGTGGTGTTCAAATGGGTCTATTGGAAAAAAACATTTCTTGGTTGTCTTTATTTATTGCTTTGGCCCCAATGCTTGGTTTCATGGGTACTGTAATTGGTATGATTGCCGCTTTTGACTCTATTCAAGCTGCAGGAGATATATCTCCAACAGTTGTTGCTGGTGGTATTAAAGTAGCTTTGTTAACAACCGTGTTTGGTTTAGTTGTAGCAATTATTCTTCAAGTTTTTTATAATTATATTATCTCTAAAGTAGATAGCATTGTAAACAATATGGAAGATGCTTCAATTTCACTAGTTGACCTTTTGGTTAGACTTAAAAAACAGTAATCATGAGTGGTAAAAAATCAAAAATATTAACCTACGTTACAGGCTTAATTGGATTAATAGGGTTCTATTTTTTCGTTAGGATTGTGATGGAAGGTGATGATCCAATAATTGAAGATGCAGGTTTACAGGCGAGTATTTTATCTCCGTTTATTACATACTCCATATTTTTATTGATTGCAACTTCATTAATTGCCATAGTCTTTTCATTAATAAATTTAACCAAGAATCCAGCAGTATTAAAAAGAACCATGTTGGGAGTTGCCGCAATGGCTATTCTATTAGCGATTGCTTATGCTTTTGCTTCTGATGCAGCTACAACTGATGCTATGGGCAAAGTATTAAAGGATGGCGAAGCTGGAAGTGTTTCTAAATGGGTAAGTGCTTTAATTAATTATAGTTTTATATTAGGGACTATTGGTTTAGGATTCTTCTTATTTGACTTTGTAAAATCACTTGTAAAAAATTAATAGAATTATGGCAAGAAGAGAAAATTCAGAAATTAATGCTGGTTCAATGGCGGACATTGCGTTCTTGCTTTTAATATTTTTCTTAGTGACTACAACTATGGACGTAGATTCTGGGATTGCACGTAAATTGCCTGAGAAAACAGATCAGCAATCTGATGTAATTGTAAAAGAAAAAAACGTTTTGGATATTGTTGTTAACAGAAATAACCAATTATTAGTTGAAAATGAATATGTAAAAGTAACTGACATTAAACGTTTGGCAATGAAATTCATTGATAATGGTGGCGGATTAGGAACACCAATTGATGATAAACCTGGGGAACCATGTGATTATTGCGGAGGAGCTAAAGATCCAAATTCTTCGGATCATCCAACAAAGGCAGTTATCTCTTTACAAAGTGATAGAGGCACAACTTATGGTATGTATGTTTCTATTCAAAATGAAATTGAAGCTGCATATAATCAGTTAAGAAATGATTTGGCTCTAAGAAGATATGGAAGATCTTATGACGCTTTACTTCAAGATTATAGTGACAATCCTATAGAAAGTATAAAAGTGAAAATTGATGATTTGAAAGATAAATATCCTCAAATTATTACTGAACCTGAACCGATAAAATAATATCAGATTATGAGTAAATTTAGAAAAGGAAAAAAAGGGATGCCTGCAATTTCTACAGCATCTTTACCTGATATTGTATTTATGTTACTGTTCTTTTTTATGGTATCAACTACTATGAGAGAAACGGATTTACTAATAAAAAAACCTGCGCTTCCTGTGGCAAGCGAGGTAAAAAAGTTAGAACATAAAAGTTTGGTAAGCACAATATACGTGGGTAAATCAAAAGATGCTAGAATAGCCGGAGATAAAATTCAGGTAAATGATAAAATTATTGAAGTTAAGGATGTTCCAAATTTTATTTATTCTGAAAGGGCATTAAGGAAAGAAGATGAAGTAAAATTTATGACAACTTCTATCAAAGCAGATAAAGAAGCCAGTGTAGGTACAATTTTAGATATTAAGGAGCAATTAAGGGATATTGATGCCCTGAAAATTAGTTTTTCAACTGCAAAAGGTACTGATTTATCGAAGAATTATTAATATTTATAGGAACTATATAACGATTCTAATAATAAAAAAGGCAATCAACTAATTTTTGATTGCCTTTTTTATTATTATAAAGTAACTTTGTCATTATGGGTAAGTATAAGTACTTCTTAATCATATTTTTTCTGCTTAGCTTTGTGAAATCGCAGGCTCAGGTTAATAATGATTCAATAATCGATCTAAAATATTTAGAAGATCAGTTATATCTGTCCATTACCTATTCCATCTTAAACAATAAGCCAACGGCAATTTCCCAAAATGGATTATCAGGCGGATTTTCACTTGGATTTATAAAGGATATTCCTCTAAATGAACGGAGAAATGTTGGACTTGGTATAGGAATTGGGTACGCTTATAATGTATATGTTCAAAATTTAAAAATTTCAAGCGGTGATCAAACTACCACTTTTGAATTGGCCGAAGATTATAAAACCAATAGATTGGGAATTAAGGCTTTGGAAATGCCCATTGAATTTAGGTGGAGAACCTCAACGCCACAAAAATATAGTTTTTGGAGAGTTTATGGCGGAGTAAAAGTATCCTATTTAATCACAGGAAAAACGCGATATGAGGATGCAGAGGTTCTTGTAACCACTAAAAATATTTCAGAATTTAATAAAGTCCAGTATGGTATTATATTGGCAGCAGGCTATAGCACATGGAACCTATATTTTTATTACGGTTTAAGTCCGTTATTCAAAAATGCTGTTTTTAATGAGAAAGACCTCGATTTAAAAGATATTAATATTGGTTTAAAGTTTTACATCATGTAAACAAAATAAACAATAAATTGTGCAGTAAACCCAACAACACCACCCAACATAACTTCATTTAACTTATGTGCTCGCAACCTTAACCTAGCAGACGCAACCAATCCAGCTATAACAAATAATAGTGCCAGAATTGGCGTTAAATTTATTTTGTAGTAATAACTATAATAAATTAAAAATCCTATTAAACCAGAAATAGCCATTGTATGAAGGCTTATTTTTAGTTTTAAATATAAAAAAATAGAGGTACTTATTAAACTTAAACCATACCCGAAAAACAAAAGTGCCAAAATATCAACTACTGATGATTTGAATAACCAAAATCCTATAAATAAAGAGATTGAAATAAATAACAATGTAGGAAATTTTCGTTCTTCAATAGTAACCATCTGATAGCTATTTATCAAGCCAAAACGTTTTAGAAGCCATAACAGTATTAGCGGAAATATATAGGTTACAACAAAAATGATAGTTAAAATACTATATTCCTGCGGTTTGAAAATAAATTTAGGAATGAAAAGAAAGAATAAAATAACACCAATTATAGGGAAATTTATGGGATGAAAGAAATAGGAGATAAATTTTGAAAATTTCATAGTTAGTTTTAATCTTTTATCTAAAATATTTTTCTTAAACGTGCAACGGGAATATCTAGCTGTTCCCTATATTTTGCAATGGTTCTTCTTGCAATTGGATAGCCTTTTTCTTTTAAAATTAACGCCAATCTATCATCTGTTAAAGGTTTCTTTTTATCTTCTTCCTTTATAACGGTTTCCAATATATTTTTAATTTCTCTTGTTGAAACATCTTCTCCTTGGACATTTTTCATAGATTCAGAGAAAAATTCTTTAATTAATTTTGTGCCATAAGGCGTTGCCACATATTTACTGCTTGCCACGCGAGAAACGGTTGAAACATCCATTTCAATAACATCTGCAATATCTTTTAAAATCATTGGTTTTAATTTGCGTTCATCACCCGTTAAAAAATATTCTTTTTGATGCTGCATAATGGCGTTCATATTTAAAAGCAAAGTTTGCTGGCGTTGTTTTATGGCATCAATAAACCATTTGGCAGCATCTAGTTTATGTTTTATAAACATAACAGCTTCTCTTTGAGATTTTGATTTTTCAGTGGAATCCTTGTAGCCATGCATTAAATTGTTGTACTCATTAGAAATATGAAGTTCGGGCGCATTTCTTGAATTTAGGGTGAGTTCCAGTTCTCCTTCAACAATTCTAATGGTAAAGTCGGGCACAATTTGTTCTGTTACTTTACTGTTGCCAACAAAGGAACCTCCAGGCTTCGGATTTAGCCTTTCAATTTGTTTTATAGCTTCTTTTAATTCTTCTTCCGTTATATGGAACTTTTGTAATAATTTATTATAATGTTTTTTTACAAATTGTTCAAAGCCATTTTCTAAAATATCGACAGCATGATTTATACAAGGTTTCTCGTCTTTTCGCCTTAGTTGCAGAAGTAAACATTCTCTTAAATCGCGAGCTCCAACTCCAGCAGGATCTAATTGCTGCACAATTTTTAGCAATCGTTCCAATTCTTTTTCAGTAGTAGATATATTTTCGGTAAAGGCCAAATCATCTAAAATATCAACTAAATCTCGCCGAATATAACCGCTATCATCAATGCTTCCAATTAAAAAGTCAGTAATAGTTTTCTCTTCTTCCGTTAATCGGTAGGTATTCATTTGATTTTTTAGATGTTGTGTAAACGAAGGTCCAGATGCAAAGGGAATATCTCTTTCTTCATCATCAGAAGAATAGTTATTGGCTTGTGTTTTATAGTTTGGGATCTCATCGTCACTTAAATATTCATCTATATTAATATCCTCAGTGTTTATGCTTTCATTCCCTGAATCGTCATACTCATCATAAGAATCTGTCAGCTGTGAGTTTTCAAAATCATCAGCGCTTTCATCCTTAATTTCTAAAGCTGGATTTTCTTCTAATTCTTGTTTTAGGCGTTGTTCAAATTCTTGCGTAGGCAATTGAATCAACTTCATGAGCTGAATTTGCTGTGGAGACAGCTTTTGCGATAACTTGAATTGTAAACCTTGTTTAAGCATAAATTAAATTGGTATTTTATAAAAATACGAAAAAAACACAGTTCTAATTAGAAATTCTTAACAATAATTAATTAAAACTCGGCATTTTGCGGAGTTCTTGGATAAGGAATAACATCTCTTATATTTCCCATTCCTGTTGTAAATTGAACCAAACGTTCAAATCCAAGTCCAAACCCACTATGTACCGCAGTTCCAAATTTTCGGGTATCCAAATACCACCATAATTCTTTTTCATCAATTCCAAGATCTGACATTTTTTTTTGCAAAATATCCAATCTTTCTTCCCGTTGACTGCCACCTACAATTTCACCAATTCCCGGAAATAAAACATCCATCGCTCTTACCGTTTTTCCATCATCATTTAACCGCATATAAAACGCTTTTATTTTTGCTGGATAATCATATAGAATTACCGGACATTTAAAATGTTTTTCGACCAAATAACGTTCGTGTTCACTTTGAAGATCGGTGCCCCAATCCTCAATTAAATATTTAAATTTTTTCTTTTTGTTAGGCGTCGAATTTTTTAAAATGTCAATAGCTTCTGTATAAGTTACACGTGTAAAGTTATTATCGATGATAAAGTTTAGTTTTTCAATAAGTGACATTTCACTGCGTTCCATTACTGGTTTCGATTTTTCTTCTTGAATGAACCTATCATTTAAAAATGTCAAATCATCTTTACAGTTTTTTAAAACATAGGAAATAACCGATTTTATAAAATCTTCTGCCAAATCCATATTATCATCTAAATTATTGAAGGCAACTTCGGGTTCAATCATCCAAAATTCAGCCAAATGACGTGTTGTATTTGAGTTTTCAGCCCTGAAAGTTGGACCGAAAGTATAAACTTTCCCCAAAGCCATTGCATAAGTTTCCGCTTCTAATTGGCCCGACACGGTTAAATGCGTCAATTTTCCAAAGAAATCTTTTGAATAATCAATTTTTCCTTCTTCATTTCTTGGTGGATTGTTGGCGTCTAGTGTGGTGACATTAAACATTTCTCCAGCACCTTCTGCATCAGAGCCCGTAATTATCGGTGCATGAAAATTGTAAAATCCGTTTTTAGTAAAATATTTATGAACGGCGAAAGAAAGTGCGGAACGAACGCGCATTACTGCACCAAAAGTATTTGTTCTTATGCGCAAATGTGCATTTTCACGTAAAAATTCGAGACTGTGTTTTTTTGGTTGAATAGGATATTCTTCAGGGTTTGAGTCGCCTAAAATTTCTATTTTTGAAACCTTTATTTCAACATTTTGACCTTTTCCCAAACTTTCTACTAATATACCCTTCAGTGCTATTGCAGCACCTGTTGTTATGCGTTTCAAAATGCTTTCATCGGTATTCTCAAAATCAACAACACATTGAATGGCATTAATAGTTGACCCATCACTTAATGCAATAAAACGATTTGCCCTAAATGTTCTAACCCAACCTTTAAGGTTTACTTCTTGTGAAAAATTGGTTGAATTTAAAAGTTCAGCCACATTGCTTCTTGTCATATTCTAAAATTTTTGCGTTGCAAAGATACGGTTTCAATTGATAATTGGCAATTGATAATTGGCAATTGACATTGATAATTGACAATGTACCTAATAATGAATAATTAAAAATTTGATTGATTAGTTGTGTTTTCTATGTTATTAATGGGGCTAGGTTTTTTTACCTAGGTATCGCCATTTTCATCATCAGGATCAACAATTTTAAGTGTGGGTTCTTTAAAATCCTCTTTATTGGCAATTGTTTTTTCTAATGAAAGCAATAGCGATGGCAATAACAATAAGTTAGAAAGCATGGCAAATAATAAGGTTATGGAAATTAAACCACCAAGTGCTATAGTACCGCCAAAACTTGATACGGTAAATACTAAAAATCCGAAAAATAAAACGATTGAGGTGTAAAACATGCTTACGCCAGTTTCATGTAACGCCCTATAAACAGATATTTTTATCCTCCAATTGTTTGCTTTCAATTCTTGCCTGTATTTAGCCAAAAAGTGAATGGTATCATCAACAGAAATACCAAAGGCAATGCTAAACACCAAAATAGTTGAGGGTTTTAACGGAACTCCCAAATACCCCATTAAACCAGCAGTTATTAATAATGGAAACATATTGGGAATTAAGGAAATTAGAATCATTTTGAAGGAACGAAACATAAATGCCATGAAACCAGAAATCAGAATAATGGCTAGGGTAAGAGAAATTACCAAATTATTGATTAAATAATTGGTTCCTTTTAAAAAAACCAATGCTTTGCCAGTCATTGTTACATGGTAATTTTCTTTAGGAAATTCCTTGTTAATTTTCTGTTGAAGCCGTTCTTCAATTATTTCCATTTTATCTGTACCAATATCCTTCATAAATGTTGTCATTCTGGCATATCTGCCAGTAGAATCAACATAACTGTCTAGTAAATTAGAATTGGAAGTTACATTTTTAGCATAAGACAATATCCAGTTTTTCTCCTGATTTGTTGGCAATTGATAAAATTTCGGGTTACCGCCGTAAAAAGCTTGTTTTGAGTATTTTACGATATTCAGAATAGAAATTGGTTTTGAAAGTTGTGGAATTTCATCAATAGTTTCTTCAAGTTCATTCATTCGCTTTAGCGTTCCTAAATTCATGACCCCTTTTTCTTTTTTGGTATCAATGATTATTTCTAAAGGCATAATACCTCCAAATTCCTTTTCAAAAAACACAATGTCTTTAAAAAATTTCTCTCCTTTTGGCATATCTTCAATAATACTTCCTGAAATTTTTATCAAAGAAACTCCAATCATACTCGCAATAATCAATACAATTGCTGTTGCATATACTATAATTCTATGATTTCGGACAATAGATTCTATTTTTTTTACAAGAGCTTCAATCCACCTTCGCTCCAAATGTTTTAAGTGCTTTTCTTTTGGCAACGGCATAAAACTATAAACGATAGGAATAATAAATAAAGCAACTAAAAATATGCCTATGATATTGATTGAAGCAACAATCCCAAACTCTCTTAAAAGTTGACTTTTAGTAAAAATAAATGTTGAAAACCCAAAAGCTGTGGTAACATTGGTCATTAAAGTGGCATTCCCTACTTTTGAAATAACACGTTGTAATGATTTTGCCTGGTTTCCGTGTTTTTTGACTTCTTGTTGGTATTTGTTGATTAAAAATATAGCGTTTGGAACACCAATTACAATAATTAAAGGTGGAATTAACGCCATTAAAACCGTAATCTCATAACGAAATAAACCTATAAAACCGAAAGCCCATGTAACACAAATACTCACCACCAAAAGTGTAATCATTGTTGCTCTGATAGAGCGGAAAAAGAAAAAGAAAATTAAAGAGGTTACCGCTAAAGCCAAACCAACAAATAACCCAATTTCATCAATAATATTTTGAGAATTCATGGTGCGGATATACGGCATTCCTGAAACCCTGACAGCAATATTGCTTTCAGCTTCAAATTGTTCGATAGCAGGATTTAAAACATTAAAAATAAAATCTTTACGGGCAGCAGTATTTACAATTTCCTTCTTTAAATAAATAATAGATCGAATGATGCCTGTTTTTTTATTGAAAAGGATATTGTCGTAAAATGGCAGATTTTCAAAAAGTTCGGTTTTAATTTTTAAAATTTCTTCCTTGGTATTTGGCGTTTTATCATAAAGCGGAACAAAATCAAATTTTTCTTCAACCTTGTTTTTTTTCAACTCCTTAATATCACCAATGGCAACTGTAAAATCAACCTCAGGATAATGGTTCAACTTCTTGGTTAGGTTATTCCAATCGTTAAAATTTTTTGGCGTGAACAGGGTCGAATCTTCAACAGCTAGTATAATTAAATTGCCTTCTTCGCCAAAAAGTTTTAAAAATTTATTGTATTCAACGTTAACCTTATGATTTTCTGGAAGTAAATTAGCCTCTGTATAAGAAAAACGCATATACTGCACTTGTGAAGCTAAAAAATAGGTGATGGCAGCTATTACTATTAAGATGAGGTACCTTCTTTTTAAAATAAACCGTGAAAGGCTTGACCAAAAATCCATTCAAAAAAAATTTCAGCAAAGGTATAAAAATAGTTTGTCCTAGAAGTATTTGATTATTAAAATCCCAAACTAATTTTGTAGGATATTTTTATGGCCAAATTATCACTCCATTCGTGATTTTGATTGGTCAATTAATAATTGTTTTAACATTGGTGCAATTTCCAATTTGTATATTTATTAAAAGATGTATTCATAAAAGTTAAAATTATTTTTATTTTTTAAAATGAAAAAGTAAATTATATAACAAGTAAAAAGCACCCTTACAAGCAATGTCATTAGGTTAAGAGAATATTTGTCATTGCTTCGCCAGTTCGCTATCGCTCGTGTCCAACAAAGGAGGAATTGCATTAAACAGCTTAGCATGATGTGATTTCTCGAACCTTAGAATGACAAAATAAAGGCGTTAAAGTCTTAAATTAATGACAATATTCTAATAAGCTCTTAGATTTCTTTGATAAGTTTAACTTTAAAAAAAAATTAAACTTTCATTATTTCTTGGTCTTTAATTTTATAAAGCTCGTCAACATCAATAATAAATGCATCCGTTAATTTTTGAATATCAATTTCAGCGTTTGTTTTCATGTCTTCAGAGGCTTCTGTCTTTTTAATTTCGCCCATCGCTTCCCTTCTACCATTTCTGATACCGATTTTTGCAAATTCAGTTGCTGCTTTTGCCTGTTTGGAAAGTTCTTTTCGTCTTTCTTCCGTTAAAACAGGAACATTGATAATAATAATGTCGCCATTATTCATGGGGTTAAATCCCAAATTGGCATTCATAATTGCTTTTTCAATACCGTGTAACATCTTTTTCTCCCAAGGCTGAACCGTAATGGTATGCGCATCCATTGTGCTTACGTTTGCAATTTGAGTAAGTGGTGTTTGAGAACCATAATAATCAACGGTAACATTCCCTAACATAGCTGGACTTGCTTTTCCTGCCCTGATATTTCTGAACTCTTTTTCTAAATGCAGAATTGAATTTTCCATTAATTCTCTTGTGCTATCTATAATAAAGTCTAACTCCTCATTCATAATTTGTTAATTATAAATTATACGTTTATTTATCAACTTTTGTTCCGATATTTTCTCCGGAAATCACTTTTTCTAAATTTCCTTTCACATTCATGTCAAAAACAATAATGGGTAAATTATTTTCTTGACTTAATGTGAATGCTGTCATATCCATTACTTTCAACCCTTTATTCAAGACATCCTCATAAGTAATTGTATCAAATTTGATGGCGTCATTATTTTTTTCAGGATCTGACGTATAAATTCCAGCAACACGCGTGCCTTTTAAAATAACATCGGCACTAATTTCTATCGCCCTTAAAACGGCAGCTGTATCTGTTGTAAAGTACGGATTTCCTGTTCCTCCGCCAAATATTACCACACGACCTTTTTCCAAATGGCGCACTGCCCTTCTTTTAATAAAAGGTTCTGCAACCTGTTCCATTTTAATAGCGGTAAGCAATCTGGTTTTTATGCCAATAGCTTCAATGGCACTTTGCAAGGCCAAACCATTAATAATTGTGGCAAGCATGCCCATATAATCTCCCTGAACCCTGTCTATTACCGTATTTGCGGCAGCAACACCCCTAAATATATTTCCGCCTCCTATAACAATAGCGACTTCAATACCATTTTCCACAATTTTTTTGATTTCTTCGGCATAAGCCGATAAACGATTTGGATCTATACCATATTGGCGATCACCCATAAGTGCTTCACCACTCAATTTTAAAAGAATTCTTTTATAAGTCATAATTTATTTGAAAGTTATGCAAATATAAGAAATACTTTAAAAGTAAAAAGGCAATATTACCGGACAATAAAAATATCAAAGATTATAAATTATTGTTGTCCGATAAAAATTCATAAAAAATGATTCATCTCAAAATAAATGGGACTCTAGAAACAGGTCGCCCCGAATGGGCTTGATTTACATAAAAATCAATTTTTCTACAAATAGGTCGTCCCTCTGGGACTGAAACAGCTCTGTAGGAGCTAAATGTTTGTAGAAAAATGAAACGAGCATAACAAATTTTGATACACAGAGCAATGATTAATGGCGAACTGCAGCTGTACCAATAAAAAATAAAATGTAAACAGATGAAAAATTTCGATCATTTAAGCCCCGTCGGGGCGGTCTGTTTGTTTTGAAAAATTTAACCGGACAATAAAAATATCAAAGATCATAAATTATTAAATTCTATTCCATCTAAAAATCAATATTAAAATCTATGCTGGCTTTCTTCAAAATTTTACTTAAAATGTTTTAAAATAAATGAGCTGTCTTAAAAGAAAATACAATAAATTTAAAATTTTATTTATAAAAACTTTTAACGATGTCGAATACCGCAAAATCAGTTTCCATACAAAAAAATAACACATTGATTCCAATGATTATTTTAACTTCTTTATTTTTTATTTTTGGATTCGTAACTTGGTTGAATGGACCATTAATTCCATTTTTTAAATTAGCTTGTGAGTTAACGGAGTCACAAGCTTACTTTGTTACTTTTTCCTTTTATATTGCTTATTTTGTTATGGCAATACCTTCCTCTTGGGTAATAGAAAAAGTTGGTTATAAAAATGGTTTATCATTAGGATTGGTTGTAATTGCTACTGGAGCCTTTATGTTTTATCCCGCAGCTGGTGCACGAACTTTTGGACTTTTCTTAGTTGCTTTATTTGTTATGGGTACTGGTTTGGCTATTTTACAAACTGCGGCTAACCCGTATGTAGTTGTGATTGGGCCTCGTGAAAGTGCGGCAGCAAGAATTAGTGTTTTAGGAATAGCCAATAAATTAGCTGGATTTATAGCACCTATTGCTTTGACTGCATTAGTATTGTCTAACATGGCAGATTATACAGCAGATAAAATTGCAGTTCTTGATAGTGTAGCTAAATCTGAGGCTCTGGATGCGCTTGCATTGCAATTACAAGCACCATATATCTATATGGGATTAGTTATACTTGTTTTAGCGATATTTCTTAAATTTTCGCCACTTCCTGAAATAAATTTGGATGAAGATAAGCATGTAGAACATTTAAGCCTTATTAAACAAATTAAAGATGTATTAAAATATCCTCAATTAGTTTTAGGAGTTATTACTTTGATGTTATATGTAGCTGCAGAGGTTTTGGCAGGAGATTCTATAGGCGGTTTTGGTAAAATGTTGAATGTTTATGGTAAAAATGGTGATTTTTATTTAAAATTAACTTCGTTTACAATGACCGCAATGGTAATTGGGTATGTTTTGGGAATTGTGCTGATACCAAAATATTTGTCACAAGCGATGGCGTTAAAATTATCAGGAATTTTAGGGGTTATTTTAGTTCTGTTGGTAGTGATGATATCGCCTAATATTATGATTCAATTACCTGGAATACCTCTGTTGCCATTGGTAATTATTTTGGTAGCTTTTATGGGACTTGCCAATTCACTTTGTTGGCCTGCAATTTGGCCAATGGCACTACAAGATATGGGAGGCTATACAAAAATTGCTGGAGCAATGCTAATAATGGCTATTATTGGAGGCGCAGTTTACCCATTAATCTATGCTTCATGGGTGGACAATATTAATTTAGCAAATCAAGCAAAAGGAATTGCCGATACCGCAAAAAGTGGAAATCAAATCGCATACTTGCTGTTATTACCAGCTTACTTTATGATTATTTTTTATGCTTTTAAAGGGCATAAATATAGAAGTTGGTCAAGGAAACAGAAATAATATTTAGAACAAAAAAAACTCGCTTTTCAGCGAGTTTTTTAAATTTATAATTGTGTGATTATGCTAGCGAAACCCTTTTAAAGTCTGTTACGGTCACTCCTATTGTTTTTACATATTCAGCAACAGTTAATTTATCGTCTTTAATAAAAACTTGGTCTAAAAGACAAAGTTCATGGTCTAACGTAGTATTGTCAGAAATAAATCTTTCTAATTTTCCTGGAAGAATTTTATCCCAAATTTGTTCAGGTTTGCCTTCGGCTTTAAGCTCAGCTTTTAAATCTTCTTTAGCTTTGGCAATTATTTCATCAGTTAATTGCATTCTGGAAATATAGGTTGGCACATGTTTTAGGGTTTTTCCCAATCGGCCAAGTTCAATATTCTCTTTTTCTATCACTGCAATTCTTGCCTCAGTTTCAGAAGCAACAAAATTAGGGTCAAAATCTTTATAAGATAATGTAGTTGCCCCCATTGCGGCAGCTTGCATAGAAACGTCTCTTGCAACAACACTCACACCGTCAACATTTGCCGACAATGCAGTTAATGCGGCAATTTTATTGCCTGAATGAATGTATGAACCGACAAATTTACCAGTTACTTTTTCAAAAGCACCTATTTCAAGTTTCTCACCGATAACACCAGTTTGCTCAATTAATTTTTCAGCAACGGTCATTCCTTCAAAATCAGCATTTAAAAATTCTTCTTTTGAATTATAGTCGATTGCTATTTCAGCAAATTTGGTTGCTAAATCAACAAAAGCATCGTTTTTTGCCACGAAATCTGTCTCACAGTTTAATGAAACAATCACGCCAACCGTATTGTCGTCATTAACTTTAGCGATAACAGCACCTTCAGATGAATCTCTGTCAGCCCTGTTTGCAGCAACTTTTTGTCCTTTTTTACGTAAAATTTCAATTGCTTTATCAAAATCTCCCTCAGCTTCAACAAGTGCATTTTTGCAATCCATCATGCCTGCTCCGGTAGATTTTCTTAAATTATTTACTTCTGCGGCTGTAATTTGTGCCATTTTATTTTATAATTTTTTGTTGAATTTTAACATTCAACAGTGATACATTAATTTTAGTTTATTCGCCTTTTTCTTCAGTTTCAACTTCAACAGTTTTATCTTTAGTTGTTTTTCTGTCAGACAAACCTTCAGCAATAGCATCAACAATAAAACCTAAAACTTTATTGATTGATTTTGAAGCATCATCATTTGAAGGAATTACATAGTCTAAACCTCTTGGGTCGGAGTTTGTGTCAACCATTGCAAAAATTGGAATATTTAAGTTTTTGGCTTCTGCAATTGCAATGTGTTCTTTTTTAACGTCAATTACAAAAATTGCACCTGGCAAACGAGTCATGTCAACTACAGAACCTAAGTTTTTTTGTAATTTTTCTCTTTGACGGTTAATTTGTAATTTTTCTCTTTTTGAAAGGGCATCAAAAGAACCATCTACTTTCATTCTGTCTATAACGCTAATTTTTTTAACAGCTTTTCTGATGGTAACAAAATTTGTCAACATTCCGCCAAACCATCTTTCAGTGATGTATGGCATGTTAATGCTGGCAGATTTTTCTGCAATAATTTCTTTCGCTTGTTTTTTTGTGGCAACAAAAAGAATTTTTCTTCCAGAATTTGCAATTTTTTGAAGTGCTTCAGCAGCTTCTTCAATTTTCGCGGCGGTTTTGTAAAGGTCAATAATATGAATTCCGTTACGTTCTCCGTAAATGTATGGAGCCATATTCGGATTCCATTTTCTTGTTAGGTGACCAAAATGTACACCTGCGTCTAATAAGTCTTTAATCTCAATTTTTGTCATTTTTTGTTTTTAGTTTACGTTCCGTTGAGCTAGCAATAGGTAAGTAGCGGAAATCCGATCTTACCTATTTGGATGCTAAACTTTTGTCAATCATTAACTGATTAACGACAACTTTTTTGTTATTAATTTTAATTTCAATGAACCACCAATAAAATTGATGTAACAATTCAAATAAACGATTAACGTTTTGAGAATTGGTATTTTTTTCTTGCTTTCTTTTGACCGAATTTTTTACGTTCAACCATTCTTGGATCTCTTGTTAGAAGTCCTTGTGGTTTAAGAATTAATCTGTTTTCAGCATTTAATTCAACCATAGCTCTTGAAAGTGCCAAACGAATAGCTTCTGCTTGTCCGGTAATTCCTCCTCCAAAAACATTTACTTTAATGTCAAATGAAGTTACGTGATCTGTTAAAGTTAGCGGCTGTAAAACTTTATATTGTAAAGTGGCTGTAGTAAAGTAGCTTTTAAACTCTCTTTTGTTAATAGTAATGTTTCCAGTACCCTCAGAAACATAAACGCGGGCAACTGCTGTTTTTCTTCTGCCTATTTTGTGTATTATTTCCATTATTATTTTAGATCGTTAAGGTTAATGGTTTTTGGTTTTTGAGCAGTTTGTTGGTGCTCATTACCTGCATAAACATATAAATTTCTGAAAAGGGCGTTTCCTAATTTGTTTTTAGGTAACATTCCTTTTACTGCTTTTTCAATAAGACGGGTAGGGTCTTTATCGAACATTTCAATAGCAGTTAACGATCGTTGTCCGCCAGGATATCCAGTGTGACGAATATAAGTTTTGTCATCCCATTTTTTACCTGATAGATTAATTTTGTCGGCGTTGATAACAACTACATTGTCTCCGCAATCTACGTGAGGCGTGTAATTTGTTTTGTATTTACCTCTGATTAGCATCGCTATTCCAGAAGCTATACGACCCAACGTTTGGCCGTCTGCATCAACCAATACCCACTCCTTAGTAACGGTATTTTTGTTAGCTGATACTGTTTTGTAACTTAATTTACTCACAATTAAATTCTTTGTTATAGTTAAACATTCATTTTTTCCCTAAAAAGGGAGTGCAAATGTACAAACTATTTTAGTGATAACAAACAGTGTTTTTTAAAAAGATTATTCGATGAGTTAGAAGACGGAAGTCCGAAGACGGAAGTCCGAAGACGGAAGACCGAAGTCCGAAGACCGAAGACGGAAGTCAGAAGTCCGAAGACCGAAGTCCGAAGTCCGAAGTCCGAAGACGGAAGTCCGAAGACGGAAGACCGAAGACGGAAGTCTGAAGACGGAAGTCCGAAGACGGAAGTACAGACGGATGTTGAATTTTAAAAGCAAATAGATATATATTGTATCATCCTTAATCTAGCTCCCTTTCCTTGGGAAAGGGTTGGGGATAGGAAAAAATATTGTGTCATCCTTAATTAAGCTCCCTTTCCTTGGGAAAGGGTTGGGGATAGGAAAAAATATTGTGTCATCCTTAATCAAGCTCCCTTTCCTTGGGAAAGGGTTGGGGATAGGAAAAAATATTGTGTCATCCTTAATCAAGCTCCCTTTCCTTGGGAAAGGGTTGGGGATAGGAAAACAATTCTCTAATGCGCTTCTAGCCAGTCTTTTCCTTCACCCAATTCAACAGTTAACGGAACACAAAGTGTAAAAGCATGTTCCATTTCATACTTAATTTTCGGTTTTAAGACAGTCAATTCTTCTTTGAGAATATCAAAAACCAACTCATCATGAACCTGCAATAACATTTTAGATTTGTAATTACCTTCATTCAACATTTTAAAAATATTAATCATCGCAATTTTTATAATATCGGCAGCACTTCCCTGAATTGGCGCATTCACAGCATTCCTTTCATCTCCTGCCCTAACAACGGCATTTTGTGAATTGATGTTTTTCAAATATCGGCGACGTCCTAAAACTGTTTCTACATAACCTTGTTCTCGGGCCAATTCCATTTGACCGGCAATAAATTCTTTTAATTTTGGAAATGTTTTGTAGTAATTGTCTATCAGCTCTTTTGCCTCGGATCTTGATTTGTTTAATTGTTCGGCCAAAGTAAAAGCACCTTGTCCGTAAATAATGCCAAAATTTACCGCCTTTGCCTCACCACGTTGTGTCCTGGTTACCTCATTTAAAGGAACTCCGAAAATTTTTGAAGCTGTTGCGGCGTGGATATCTTCCAAGTTTTTAAAAGATTGAATCATGCTCTTATCATTGCTTAAAGCGGCAATAATACGAAGCTCGATTTGAGAATAATCGGCAGACACTAATGAATAATTTTCATCTCTGGCAACAAAGGCTTTTCTTATCTGGCGACCGCGTTCTGTTCTCATTGGAATATTTTGAAGATTCGGGTTGTAGGAACTTAACCTTCCTGTTGAAGCAACAGCCTGACTGTAAGTAGTGTGAATTCTTCCAGTTTTTTTGTCTATTTGATTTGGCAACGCATCAACATAAGTGTTTTTTAATTTTACCAATCCGCGCCATTCTAAAATATCCTTTACAATTTGGTGTTTTGACGCCAGTTTTGATAAAATTTCTTCTCCTGTTGCGTATTGCCCAGTTTTGGTTTTTTTGGGCTTGTCAATCAATTTTAAATGGTCAAACAACACATCGCCCAATTGTTTTGGAGAAGCTAGGTTAAACGCAATATTGGCTTCCTTATAAATCTCTTTTTCTAGATGTTGAATATCTTCGGTTAATTTTTCCGAAAGGGAATTTAAAAATTCAGCATTCACTTTTATGCCTTCCAACTCCATTGCTGCCAATACTCGCAACAAGGGCATTTCAATGTCATTAAAAAGTTTATCAAGGTTTAATTCACCCAATTCTTTTTCGAAAAAATCTTTAAGTTGAAAGGTTGCATCGGCATTTTCAACCGCATATTCTGTTTGTTTTTTGAGATCTAATTCGCGAATGGAAATCTGGGTTTTTCCTTTTTTGCCAACTAAAGCATTTAGATTAATGGGCTTGTAATTTAAATAAGTTTCTGTAAGCACTATTAAATCGTGGCGCATATCCGGATTTATTAAATAATGCGCCAACATAATGTCGAATAATTTTCCTTTTATCTCAATTTGGTAATTGTTGAGAACTTTAATATTGTTCTTTAGGTCGTGCCCAATTTTTTCTATGGATTCATTCTCAAAAAACGGACGAAGTTCTTCTAATATTCCTTGTGTTTCCTCCTTGTTTTCAGAAAGCGGTACATAATAGCCTTTTCCTTTTTCATAAGAAAATGCAATTCCTGCCAAATTGGTTTCAAATAAATTTTCTCCAATGGTTTCTATGTAAAAACTAACAGATTTTTGAATTAATAATTTTTCGAGAAACAATTTTCTAGAGAAAGAAGAATTAACAAATTGGTATAAATGATTGGTATTTTTAGTGGTACTATCTCCTGCGGTAAACATTTCGTTAGTGGCAACGTTTTCAGAATTCGAGAATAAATCGAATTGGTGTTCTACAGCAGGTTGTTGTTTTTTAGTTTCTAGAACTTCTTCTTTCTGAATACTTTTTGTTGATTCTGATGGCAATTTAAAAATAGTGTTGAAGCTTTCAGCAATTCTTCTGAATTCCAATTCCTTTAAAATTTCATTTACTTTTTCAAAATCGGGATGATTTAATTCATAATCTTTTTCGTCAAATTGTACTGGGCAATCCAATAAAATGGTGGCCAATTTTTTGGAAAGCAAGCCAAGTTCTTTGTTTTCTTCCACTTTTTCTCTCATTTTTCCTTTCAGTTCATGAGAATGCGCCAAAAGGTTTTCCATACTGCCGTATTCCTTAATAAACTTTTTTGCTGTTTTTTCACCAACACCAGGTAATCCAGGGATATTGTCAATGGCGTCACCCATCATTCCAAGCAAATCTATTACTTGTTCTGGATGCTCGACTTCAAATTTTTCCTGAACTTCAGGAATTCCCCAAATTTCGATGCCATTTCCCATTCGGGAAGGTTTGTACATAAAAATATTTTCGGAAACCAGTTGCGCAAAATCTTTATCTGGTGTAACCATATAAGTTTTAAAGCCTTCTTTTTCAGCCTGTTTAGCAAGCGTTCCAATTAAATCATCAGCTTCAAAACCCTTCTTCTCAATAATTGGAATGTGCATGGCTTCCAAAATTTTATGAATATAAGGAATCGCAATTTTAATGGCTTCTGGCGTTTGCAAACGATTCGTTTTATATTCCGGAAACGCTTCTGAACGCAAAAGAGAACCTCCATTGTCAAAAGCAACGGCCAAATGGTCTGGTTTTTCGCGTTTTATCACATCAAGCAACGAATTTACAAATCCCATTATAGCGGAAGTGTCCATTCCTTTAGAATTAATTCTCGGATTTTTTATAAGTGCATAATAGCCGCGAAAAATTAAGGCGTAGGCATCTAAAAGGAAAAGGCGTTTTTGTGTTGACATTGAATTGTGATATTGAAATATTTGTTTGTGTAAAAGTAATAAAATCAATTTTAACTATTCATTAATCATATTTTAAAACTTAATGTGAAGTATTTACTGTTAAAACCCTCTTAATTTTTTCTTCATTATTTTAACAGTCATAAAATAGAATTAGTTTTGCTTTATGATACGTTGGATTATTTTTGTGGCATTTATTTTATTCGTGGATTTTTATGCTTATCAAAGTGTAAAAATACTCACTAAAAAGAAAACAATTAAAATTCTTTTTTGGATAATTTCATTAAGTATTTTAGGTAATTTAATCTATAAGTTGTTAATTTTTAATGATTCCAAAGGCTTGACACAACCTATGATGCTGGCATTTGGATTGCTAATTTTATCCATTATTCCAAAAATTATTTTGTTAATTGTGTTGTTTGGTGAAGATGTTTTTAGAGTTTTTAAAGGTTTTTTAAATTACTTTTCAAAGACTGAGTCCAAAGCTTTTTTGGCGGACAGAAGATCGTTTGTGAGTAAAGTTGCCTTGGCCCTTGCGGCGATTCCATTTTCCTCAATTATCTATGGAATGACTCGCGGAAAATACAATTACCAAGTGATAAACCACACCCTGTATTTTAAGGATTTGCCAGAAGCTTTTGACGGATTTAAACTCACGCATATTTCCGATCTTCACTGTGGTAGTTTTGATGATGAAGAAAAAATAGTCGCAGGCATCGATTTAATCAATGAACAGGCATCGGAGTTAATTCTATTTACAGGTGATTTGGTTAACAATACTTCTGATGAAATGATTCCTTGGATTTCTCATTTTAGTAAGCTGAAAGCAAATTATGGAAAATATTCTGTTTTAGGAAATCACGATTATGGGGACTATGTGCGTTTTAATTCTGAAGAAGATAAAGCGCAAAATTTTCAGGCCAATAAAGACCTTCATCCTCAAATCGGGTTTAATTTATTGTTAAATGATAGTGTTTATATTGAAAAAGGAAATGATAAAATTGCACTGGTTGGGGTTGAAAATTGGGGAGTCCGATTTAAAAAACTCGGTGATTTAAATTTGGCTTCCAATAAAATAAATAAAGAAGATTTTAAAATTTTAATGAGTCACGATCCTTCTCATTGGGATGCCGAGATAAGAAATCACCAAAGTAATTTTCAGCTCACTTTAAGCGGTCATACACACGGAATGCAATTTGGTATCGAAATTCCCGGCATAAAATGGAGTCCGATACAGTATATTTATAAACAATGGGCAGGTATTTATACTGAAGCAGAAAAGTATATCAATGTAAACAGAGGATTTGGTTTCTTGGCTTTCCCAGGTAGGGTGGGGATTTGGCCTGAAATTACGGTAATCACACTGAAAATGAAGTAGATGTCATTTGTTTAAATAAAAATGTTACATTTGTAAGTATAAGGCTTTTAATATTCTACAAAAATAACTAGGTTATGGCGAAATTCGGAGAATTAATTAGTTCAGATATTCCTGTGTTAATCGATTTTTATACTGAATGGAAAAAAGAAGAATCTGATGATTTACGTGATATTTTACGAGATGTGGCCGCAGCACTTGGCGATAAAGCCAAAGTGATAAAAATTGATATTGAAAAAAATGAAACGCTTGCCAATGCGCTTAGAATTAAAGGCAATCCTACTTTTATTATTTATAAAGATGGCGAAATGAAATGGCGTCAATCTGGTAATCAGGATGCGAATACGCTGATTGGTTTGATGCAACAGTATCTTTAGCACCCTAACCCCCGAAGTGGGAATTGATAATAGTTTATTCGTGTTAACCGCTCAATTATTTATTTTAAAATCTAAAATTTCAAAAACTCTAACGAATAATTGCCGTTTAGCTAATTCCTATAATTTATAACATGCAATTTTAGCGACTTCGGAGGTTGGTTTTTTTGTTTTCCTATATCAGTTTCCCCTTCGGGGTTAGGGGGCAAAACTCATATCCCAAATAACTATAATACTCCAAAACTTTTGGCAATACAAATTTTAGCTTTTCTGAAGCTTTTACGCTGTCATGAAAAATTATGATACTTCCATTTTGGATATTCCTAATTACATTTTCCAAACATTTTTCATTGGAAACAGCAGAATCAAAGTCGGCACTTAATACGTCCCACATAATTATTTTATAGCCTTTTTTTCTAATTTTTTTAGATTGAGAAAGTGTGAGTTTTCCATAAGGAGGCCTAAACAATTTTAGATTTTGGATTTTAGATTTTGGATTTTCTTTAAAATATTTTTCTGCATCCTCAATGTTTTGCAGATAAGCATCAGTTTTTGTTTTCCAGCCATTTACATGGTTGTTGGTATGATTTCCAATAGCGTGATTTTCATTTATAATTTTTTGAAAGATATCCCGGTGTTCAGCAATATTTTTTCCGATACAAAAAAAGGTGGCTTTTGCATGGTATTTATTAAGTTCTTGTAAAGTCCACTCCGTAATTTCTGGAGTTGGACCGTCATCAAAAGTGAGGTAAAGCACCTTTTCTTTTGAGGATAAACGCCAACTCCAATTTTTAAAAATGAATTTTAAAAGGTTTGGCGTTTTTATAAAATAGTGCTTCATGTAACGGATTGTTTTGGCATAAAAAGTTTAACTGCGTTTGCAAAATTGCAGACGCAGTTGAAACGTTATTTTTCTTCCTCATCACTAATTAAGTAATCAAACAATTTTAAATAGCCAACATATTCTTCTTTTAGGGTATTTACATAAGCTGCATCATCAAAACGAACGGCAGTTTTTACCAATTGGTCTTACATTAACAAACTGCGTTCAATGTCATTAAAAACCGCTTGCACCGAAGATTCATCAAACTGGCTGTAATACCTTAAATTT
>JAQVGD010000153.1 GCA_028696945.1 Lutibacter sp. | reverse complement strand
TGTCAACAGTAATGTTACCGCAACTTTCAGCGAAGCTATGGATGCATCAACCATTTCAACTGCCACTTTTACCTTAAAACAAGGAACAACAAATATAACAGGATCGGTTTCTTATTCGGGTACAACGGCTACTTTTAATCCAACCAACGACCTTGATGCTGGATTGGTTTATACGGCAACAATTACCACAGGAGCTAAAGATGTTGCCGGAAATGCAATTACCACTTCAAAAGTATGGAGTTTTACAACACTTGCACCTGTTGCAGCTGGATTATCATTTACCACTGATGTAATGCCAACACTTAGTAAGTGTAATAATTGTCATACGCATCCTTGGACAACTTCAACAGTTGCATCCACTTACTATACAAACCTTGTTAATGGAGGTTATGTAAATCCAACAAATTATACTTCAAGTAAGATATACACTAAATTGAACGGTGGCCATCCAGGAGGAAACAGTATTTCAACTGTTGAGATTAACAAGATTCTCGATTGGATGAGAGAAGGCTCAAAAAACAATTAATAACAATTTTAACTTTAAAAAAGGCAATCCAATTTTTGGGTTGCCTTTTTTTATTGTGAATCGTTTGTAAAACATGTCTTCACTTACTTCAATCTTTACTAGCGAAGGAGAAGCTGTAATAGTTTGCGGAACAACTGATCAAATAGTTGAGTGACACAATTAAAATTTGGTATTCTTTATTAAATTGAATTTATGGTTTTTTATATAATTCAAGTGTTTTTTCAATAGCATCATCAAAATTTTTCCAGGTTTTTTCTGAAGCTAAATCTGTGGTAATAAACGTTTTGTTAAATTTAGACAGCAATGTAAAATACACATAGCCACCAACCATTAATTGGAAAGCATAATTTAAAGAGGTTTCTTTTTCATTTGTTTTAAATGTTTTTCCCAATCGGGTATTTACAAACTTAAAGAGCTCTTTTGTGTTTTCATTATTTTCTAACAATTGCCATCGTAAAATCTCTTGCGCTAAAATATTTTCTCTAATTTCTTTAGTTCCTTTCTGCGTGAAATTTTTTAAATTTTCTATACTATCTATATTTTCATCAATGGTAAGCAATGCTTTAAAAAAATCGCCTTTTTGTGCAAATTGAAGCAACAAACCTTTCATTCCGCCAAAATAACGGTAAATAAGTCCTTTTGACACACCAGCTTCTTTGGCAATGGCATTAATGCCAATTCCTTGAGGTCCTTTTTCTTTTAGAACATTTAAAAAGGCATTGTAAATTTTATCTTCAGTAGCGGCTCTGTCCTTTTTCATCTGTTTATATTTTATTTTTTATTGGTACAGATGCAGTTCGCCATTAATCATTTCTCTGTGTATCAAAATTTGTTATGCTCGTTTTATTTGCTATTTTTTATTGTTTTTTATTTGTCAAATGGAACGCTTAGCATCTTTCTTTTTTCTGTTAGATGATTCTGTTGTAGGCGTTTCATCTGTTTATATTTTATTTTTTATTGGTAACAGATGCTGTTCGCCATTAATCATTCTGCTGTGTATCAAAATTTGTTATGGCTCGTTTCATCCGTTTAATTTTTATTTTTTTATTGGTAACAGCTGCAGTTCGCCATTAATCATTTCTTTATATCAAAATTTGTTAGGCTCGGTTCATTATAAATCTTTTAAATTTATAACACAGCCTAATTGTATATGCTGTTTTTGAAAGGAAGGATAATGTTCAGTCATTAATTGAAGCATAAAGGGAAGAGGAACTTCATTAAAAGTTCCGTAATCTTCTAAATATTCCATAAATGCTTGTTCGCCAGTTTGATCAAATTCTTGAAATAAAGAATCATGTTCTCCGTCAAATTCAAGTGTTTTTACCTGTAAAAGTTCACATAATCCCTTATTAAATGCTGGTGTTGCTTTTACCCATTTATCATTTAAAAATATTTCAACATAGCCATGCGGCACCAATACATCCGAACCAAATTTTTCAATAATATCATCAATAGCAATATGATTCCTCACTTTTGCCAATCCCAAACGGGCTGGAATTTTTGCAGCCCTGAGCAGGGAAATCAGAATAACGGCTTTATCCAAACAATGGCCATTTTTATGCGTAATTATTTCTGAAACCTTCCAGTCTTCGTTAATTAAACTGAATCGATACGGATTGTAAGGCCACGTATCTCTTACATATAAATAAGCTTTAACGGCAAATGCGGTATCTGATAAAGGTTCTTTTCCTTTTAATGAAGCGAGGATATTTTGTATCTTTTCATTTAAAAAATCAAAATGAAAAGTGGGTTCTGTATATTTTTTCAGCATATTTAATAAATGTAACTTTGTAGTAACATGCAATATTATGGAATAATTTTATTAAAATCAATAAAGAAAAAATAAATAAAATAACATTATTTTATAAGATTTCTGTGACTTAAAAATCAGAGATTTTTCTTGCGGAGCAAATAGTTTGTTGAATGTTTGTTGCTTTGTACTAAAGTAAATTTGAGTATAAATTTTATGAGGTGTGTTACAACATTTTATTCCTGACCCAAGAACTTTAATAATTTATCTGGGTTTTGTCTGTTATCCCAAAAGCCAGTAATAATGATTTTTGAATTAAATTTTCTGTAAAAAATGTTATAGTGCGCTAAAGAAATAACTCGGGTATCATTAAACTCTGTTTTCTTTCCTAATTCGGGATTTGTCTTTAAAATATTTATTCTTTCTTTAATGCTTGAATTGAGTTTTTTAGAATAAGTCACGCTTTTATTTCTATAATTCCAATACTCAAAGGTGTAATTCCTCTGTTTTAGAGCGGTGTTTGTCCAATAAATACTTAATTCAGCCATTTAGAATCTGAGTCATTTAATTCTGATTCAGAAATGATATTTTCGTTTTCAATATCTTTTTCACTGATTAAAAGCATCTCAATTTGTTCTGATGATAATGAAAGAATATCATCACTTTGAGTTGACTCAAAAATATTACTGATTGCTAGTAATAACTTTTCGTTTCTCGTAGCGAGAATTCTGTCGATTAAGTTATTTTTTATGCTTTCTATTCCTGACATAATTTTAAATTTATTGTAAAGTTCGTTTAATTTTCGGTTTTTTCCAAATGTTGTATAACATGTAATAATCTTTTTAATTATATTTGTAACCATACGGTCACAAAAATTTTGTAAATTTGGGAAGCACATAATAAAATAAAAAGCAACAATGGAAGCATACATATACGATTCAGTAAGAACGCCCAGAGGCATCGGAAAAAAAACAGGAACTTTATCGCAGGTAAGTCCGGTTCAGTTGGTAACGACTTTGTTAAAAGCCTTAAAAGAAAGAAATAATCTGGATACCGCTTTGGTGGAGGATTTGATTTTAGGCTGCGTTACTCAGGTTGGAGAACAAGGTGGAAATATTGCAAAAGTTGCCGCTCAATGTTCAAATTACGGAGATCATTTATCGGCACTTTCCATAAATAGGTATTGCGCATCTGGCTTAGAATCTGTAAATCAAGCCGCTGCAAAGATAAAATCTGGATGGTCTAGTTTAATTATTGCCGGAGGTGTTGAATCTATGTCGCGCGTGCCAATGGGTATCGATGGTTCTGCCTGGCTAATGGAACCGGAGGCGGCTTTTGGTAAATTTGTTCCGCAAGGTATTTCTGCCGATTTAATTGCAACAAAATATGGGTTTAGCCGTAACGATGTAGATCGTTTTGCGGTGGCTTCTCAACAACGGGCTACTCAAGCTCAAAAAAACGGTTATTTTGATAAATCTATGATTCCTGTTACCGATATTAATGGGTTTGTGCAATTGGCGACAGATGAATATATTCGGTCTAATACAACCATCCAAATTCTGGCAAACTTAAAGCCTTCGTTTGAACAAATGGGTGAACTATTATTTGATCAAACAGCTATCGATAAATATGTAGCGATTGAAAGAATTAACCATGTGCATCATGCTGGCAACTCTTCTGGACTTGTGGATGGAGCAGCATTAATGCTTATTGGCAACAAAGAAATTGGGGAAAAACTAGGGCTGAAACCACGAGCAATCATTAAAATGGGTGCTGTTTTGGGAACAGAGCCGCTTATAATGCTGGAAGGACCAATTCCTGCTACAATAAAAGCATTGAGAAATGCAAAAATGAATCTTTCAGACATTGACCTATTTGAAGTTAATGAAGCTTTTGCGGTGGTTCCGTTACGTTTTATGGATTATTTAAATATCGACCATTCAAAAGTAAACGTAAATGGTGGAGCTATTGCAATGGGACATCCTTTAGGTGCTACAGGCTGTATGATTTTAGGAACTGCTTGAGATGAATTAGAACGCCAAAACAAAAGTACGGCTTTGGCAACTTTATGTGTTGGCGGCGGGATGGGAATTGCAACAATAATTGAACGTATTTAAAAATTTAATCACCTTTAAAATGATGAACCATATAAAATATAAAGTTGATGGCGATGGTATCGCTTTTGTTACTTGGGATGTAAAGGATTCTCCTGTTAACATCATGAATTCAATTACCATGCCCGAGTTTTTTACAGCCATTAAACAAGCCATAAATGATGAAAAAGTAAAAGGAATTGTTATTAATTCCGCTAAAAATGATTTTATAGCCGGCGGGGATTTAAAATGGTTTTTAAATTATGATCAATCAAAGCAAGATTGTTATGAGATGCTGATGGAAACCAACAGAAACTTACGCCTTATGGAAACATGTAACAAACCGGTTGTTGCCGCAATAAACGGTTTGGCACTTGGTGGCGGATGTGAAGTTGCCTTGGCTTGTCATTACAGAATTATGAGCAACCATCCTAAAAACAGCATTGGATTGGTGGAATGCTCGGTCGGATTATTTCCTGGAGCAGGCGGTACGCAGCGGTATTTAAGAATGATGGGTCCTCAAAAAACCATTCAATACATTACACAATCAAAAAAACTAAAAGCCGAACAAGCTTTAAAAGATGGCCTTGTCAATGAAATTTGCAGTCCTGAAGAAGACATCAATGCTTTGGCAAAACAATGGATTTTAACTAAGGGAGCCAGTCAACAGCCTTGGGACCACAAAAAATTCAAGGTGCCAGGAACTCCTGTTGGGGTTGGACAAACTTCGGGTGTTGATGAGTTTTTTAGTGTTTCAAATGCTATGGCTTATAAAACTACTCACGGAAATTTGCCACATATAAAAAACGTGTTAAGTGCCATTTATTATGGAGCATCCTGCCATATAGACAAAGCTTTGGAAATTGAAGCGCGCTATTTTGTGGATACCCTGTTTTCCAAAGAAACTAAAAACATCATTCTTTCTTCATTTGTGTTTATTGGAGATGCCGCAAAAGGTAAGTCGAAACCCAAAGGTTATGAGGTTGTTTCCTACAAAAAAATTGGTGTTTTAGGAGCTGGAATGATGGGTGCCGGGATTGCTTATGTGAGTGCCAAAGCTGGTTTGGAGGTTATTTTAAAAGATGTGAGCATTGAAAATGCCAAACATGGAAAAGAGTATATCAAAACGCAGGAGCAAAAATTGTTAGAAAAGGGATTTACTACAGAAGCCAAAATTGCTGCCTTGCTTCAAAAAATTCAACCTTCAAATTCCGTTAAAGATTTATCCGATTGTGATTTAATTATTGAAGCTGTTTTTGAAAACGAAAAATTGAAGAATAAAGTAACCAAAGAAACAGAAGCGGTGATAGGGAAAGCGGTTATTTATGCAACCAATACCTCTACCATACCAATTTCAAAATTGGCGGAAGCATCTTCAAAATCAGCGCAATTTATTGGCTTGCATTTCTTTTCTCCTGTTGAAAAAATGCCTTTGGTTGAAATAATCATGGGAAAAGAAACCAGTGAAAAAACATTGGCAGCCGCAATTGATTATGTGATTAAAATTAGAAAAGTACCAATTGTTGTAAATGACGGACGGGGTTTTTTCACTTCAAGAGTTTTTGGGAAATTTGTGAATGAAGGCATTACCATGTTAACGGAAGGAGTTCCTCCTGCTGTTATTGAAAATGTGGCTAAAAAAATTGGAATGCCAGTTGGACCTTTGGCAATTTCTGATGAGGTTAATTTAAAATTAATGTTGGCTATTATGAATGAAGACCCAACTTTAACACCTCATGAAATAACTTTAAAAAACACGATAACTGCCATTGTTGAATTTCATTACCGAACAGGTAAAAAAGAAGGAAAAGGCTTTTATGATTATCCGAAAGATGAAAAAAAATCGATTTGGAAAGGATGGGAGAAAATATATCCGCCACAATCCGATTTTGATGAAGAAGAAGTTGGGAAAAGAATGCTGTTCGCAATGGTTATAGACGCGTATAAATGTCTGGATTCGGGTGTGATTCGCGAACCAAAAGATGCGGATGTTGGATCTATTTTAGGATTGGGATTCCCAATTCATACTGGAGGCGTAATGTCGTATATAGATTATATTGGCGCAAATGAGTTTGCTTTATACAGTGAAAAATTAGCTCAAAAATATGGAGAGCGATTTAAATTGCCTGAAAGCTTAAAAACCCGAATTCAGGAGGCAGGTACTAACAGGGTATTCTACAAAAATTAACAGGAATTATTAAAAACAACATAAAATGCTACAAAATATTTTAATTGAAAGAAAAATATACGCATCGGAAGAACATAAAATGATGCAGGGAATGATTCAAGATTTTATAAAAAATGAAATTATGGATCAAATAGATGCTTGGGAAAAAGCAGGTATGGTAAGTCGTGAAATATGGAAACGCGCTGGTGAACTCGGATTGTTATGTATGGATATGCCTGAAGAATATGGCGGTGCTGGTTTGGATTTTTCTTTTAATGCATTGCTGATTGAAGAATTTTCAAAAAAAGGAATTAGCGGACCAGGTTTTTCCTTGCATTCTGATATTGTTGCACCTTATATTTTAAAATACGGAACAGAAAATCAGAAGAAAAAATATTTACCGCAAATGGCAAAAGGTGATATCATCACTGCTATTGGAATGACTGAACCTAACTGCGGAAGCGATTTGCAGGCTTTGCGAACAACCGCCGTGGATAAAGGCGATCACTATTTGGTAAACGGGCAAAAAACCTTTATTACCAACGGTTTTATGTGTGATATGGCCATCATTGCCGTAAAAACAAATCCAGGAACAAAAGAAGAAGGCATTACCTTGCTCATTGTAGAAACTTCCATGAAAGGGTTCGAAAAAGGAATTCCCTTCAAAAAAATTGGAATGAAATCACAAGATACCTGCGAATTGTTTTTTGACAATGTTAAAGTTCCGAAAGAAAACAGGCTTGGAGCCGAAAAACAGGGCTTTAAAATTATGATGACCGAATTGGCACGGGAAAGATTAACCGTAGGCATAGCTGGCGTGGCAAGTGCTGAAGGCGCCATTGAAGCAACCATTGCTTATACTTCTGAAAGAACGGCATTTAATGTCCCAATAGCTGGATTTCAAAATACGCAATTTAAACTCGCCGAGTGCGCCACCCAAATGCAAATACATCAAGCTTTTTTAGATCGTTGTATTGAATTGATGAAAACCCATGAGTTATCGGCCGAGAGCGCTTCTATGATTAAATATTCTGCAACAGATATGTGCGGAATTGTTGTGGATGAATGCTTGCAGCTATTTGGTGGCTATGGATATATGTGGGATTATCCAATTGCTAGGCTGTATGCCGACAATCGCGTGGCGCGAATTTATGCCGGCACCAATGAAATTATGAAATTATTGATTGCACGAGGTTTGTTTAAAGAACTATTTAAAAAATGAAGGAATTACTGAAAGATTTTAAGGTAAAAACGGTGGTAAAAGTG
>JAQVGD010000152.1 GCA_028696945.1 Lutibacter sp. | reverse complement strand
AGCAATTTGAACCTTAGGTTTTTTCCCTTCTTCGGATAACTAATATTGTAAGAAGGAAGTTCAACACTTTTCAACAAAGGAAATTCCTTTTGAAGCAGCAGCAATGCATCGCCATCACTTGCCAAAACAGGTTCGTAATTGGCTTTTAACAAGGCGTTAATAATGGGAATGCAGCGCGTTGCATGTCCCAATCCCCAATTTAAGGGCGCAACAAGAATTTTTTTTTAGAGGTCAAATCCAATATCTTTTCTGAAATTCATTTTTTCAAAACTAATTTTCCCAATGTTTTGATACGATTTTTTAAGGGCTTGCTTAAAATCAGTTCCAAAAGAAGTAATCGCCAAAACACGGCCACCGTTGGTAACTACTTCGCCGTTTTTATTTGTAGTGCCAGCGTGAAACACGATGGATTCTTCCACCTTATCCAGCCCATAAATCACTTTTCCCTTTTCGTAACTTTCCGGATAACCGCCAGAAACCAGCATCACGGTACAAGCACTTTCAGGTACAAATTCAATGGTTTTGGTGTGTAATTCGCTTTTTCTGGCAGCAATCAACAGTTCTAAAAAATCACTTTTTATTCTTGGGATCACCACTTCACTTTCCGGATCGCCCATTCTGCAATTGTATTCGATTACTTTTGGCTCGCTACCCACTTTAATGATTCCGAAGAAAATAAAACCTTTGTAGGGAATATTGTCTTTTTGCAAACCTTCCACCGTTGGTTTTATAACCTGCTTTTCAATTTTATCCATAAAAACTTCATCCGCAAAAGGCACAGGAGAAACTGCGCCCATACCGCCAGTATTTAATCCTTTGTCGCCTTCGCCAATGCGTTTGTAATCTTTGGCATTGGGAAAGTTTACATAACTTTTTCCATCGGTTAACACAAAGCAGCTCAATTCAATACCGTCCAAAAATTCCTCAATTACCACTTTCTTGCTTGCTACACCAAACTTTTCATTTGCCAGCATTTCTTTCAATTCATCCTTTGCTTCCTGTAAGTCATTTAAAATTAACACGCCTTTTCCCTGCGCCAATCCATCCGCTTTTAACACATAAGGCCGATTCAAAGTTTCCAAAAACTGAAAACCTTCCTCCAAATTATTTTTCGTAAAACTTTTATAGGCAGCGGTTGGAATGTTGTGGCGAACCATAAATTCTTTAGCAAATTCCTTACTTCCTTCCAATTGTGCCGCCAATTTTTGCGGACCAATTACTGCTACATTTTTTAGTTCAGGGTCATTTAAAAAGAAATCGTGAATGCCTTTTACCAAAGGATCTTCTGGGCCAACCACCACCAATTCAATTTCGTGTTCCAAAACCACTTCTTTTACCGATTCAAAATCAGTAGGTTGTATTTTTATATTGATGCCCAACTGATCGGTTCCTTCATTTCCCGGCGCAATAAATAATTGTGTTAACAAATCACTTTGCGCTATTTTCCAGGCCATTGCATGTTCCCTTCCACCTGAACCTAAAATTAATACATTCATATTTTTAGCTGATTATCTCTTTTTTATGTTGAAAAGCCTTAAAATATTTGTTCCAGTATTTTTTGTGTGATGACATAAGTTGGCCGAACGCCAGTTGTTCCCAACCCTCCAGAAGCCAACGTGCTTCCTGTTTCCAGCGGATTGTCCGAAGCATAATAGGCATAACGAACCTTTACGTTTTCAGAAATATTCCCCCTAATTTTTGATGCCGCCTGAATCGCTTTTTGGTAATGTGCACCTTCCATTTCTAAACCAACCACTTTCCAAGTTGAATTGTAAAAGAATTTTAAAATGTCTTTATTCTGAAGCGAAGTTCCCAAAACAGAAACCATTGTGCCAGAATAAACATCAACCCCACAACCATCAAACATTTTCTTTTTAAGTTGATTTTTAAACGGATAGTTATCGGCTGTACCTTCAAATATGTGCGCAGAAGGAATCATAATATCGCCTTTTCCGCCTTCTAAAATACCTGCTTTACCCATAATTGAAACAGATTCCACATTTAAGTGATGATTTTTTCCCTTTTCATCCATATAAGGTTTTAACAACTCATCCATCGTTTCATAAGCCTGTTCGCCAAAAGCATAATCCATCACAATCAGCACTGGTTTTTGATCTGTATCTAAGGTGTTTTCAAACTTATAATTCGTTTTACTAAGGTCTATTTTTTCGGTATCAATAATTTGAACATCAATATAAGTCCCAGAAGTATCTTTTATGTGGGTCAATCCATTTTTTTCGGCATAAACTTCTACCTGAGTGCGTAATTCTTCATTTTCAGGATCACTTAGCAATTCAAAAAGGGAAATTGTGTCGTTGTCTTTTATTTGTTTTGGCAAAACTACTGGGGCATAGATAGAATTCATTACACTGTGCATATTTGCGCTTATAATATGAATTGGACGTTTCATTAAGTTTTTTTCCATTAAAACATCTTTTACATTATTTGCCCAAATTTCGCCATAAATGTGATGACCAATACGTTCACGCAATACTGGACTAAAAGTGATGGTTCTTTTTAAGTCGTGAATTTTTTCATTGATGGCCAAATTCCCAAGCCAAAAAATAATTTGAAAAAACCTGTCCGGATTATTTTTCTCTTCTAAAATACCATGAACCAATTGGGTTTCTTCAAAAGTTCGACCTAAAATACTTGCCAAATGCGCCAACATAATATCGCGCTCATCCCTTGACAATTTTAAATTGTTTAAAACAACTTCTTCCAGTTTTTTCCATTCTCTAATGGTTTCATTATCCTCACTGATCAAGACTTTTTCTGCTATCTTATGGGATTCAATGAATAAAAAAGTAAGATGCGTTAAAACATCATAAATTTCCGACCTTCCTCGAGTAACCTCAATATTCATTTGATCTTTGTCTATTCGGTAACAATTTCTTCTTCGTTTTGGCGGAACAATGGCTTTAAAGTGCGATTTTCCAAAGCCTTCTTCGGAAGTTAAATTGATATACCGACATTCTTCAATGCCGATAGGAAGTCTTTCAATCACATAAATTAATCCATCTAATTCCACTTTTTCTTCTGCAATGGTTCCATAAATTTCAGGGCGAAGCAATAATAACGATTGTCTTAAAGACTCTCCTGAAACCCCCATTGGTTTGTAGAATCCTCTGGTAAATATGTGACGCATGGAAATATATAAATGCTCAATAGCACCTGATGATTCCTGTGCGCGCGTTCTTTCTTTTATTGTTGAGTTTTTCATCTGTTTCGTTTTTATTTTTTATTGGTACAGCTGCTGTTCGCCATTAATAATTTCTCTCTGTATCAAAATTTGTTATGGCTCGTTTTATTTGCTATTTTTTATTGTTTTTTATTTGTCAAATGGAACGCTTAGCATCTTTCTTTTTTCTGTTAGATGATTCTGTTGTAGGCGTTTCATCTGTTTAATATTTGATTTTTTATTGGTACAGCTGCTGTTCGCCATTAATCATTCTGCTGTGTATCAAAATTTGTTATGGCTCGTTTCATGGTTTGGTTTTGACGGGTAAAGGTACTGTTTAATCGTTTAATTGTGTAATCGTTGATTTGTTGAATAATAATCATTAAATTTAAAATTAGCTATTTTCCTATATGTCCAATTATTTTATGATATTCTTTCTCATTATTCAAAAGAGAAACCGCTTTTAAAATGGTATTATCAAAAATTGCTTTTTGCTGATAAACACCTTCTGCATAATAATAGCGTTTTATAATTTCTTCCGACAATTGATTGATGATTTCTTCTTTGTTTTTATCTAGTTCCCTTAATTTTTCTATTTGAATTGTGGTTAAAAGTTCCGAATAGCTTTTGGCTAAATTCCCATTTAAATTTTCTGTGGAAGCTATTTCCAGTGCTTTTTTAAATTCCGCCTCGGTTTTTGTTTCAAAACCAACCTGATTTTTAGTCAAATAATTTTTAAATGAAGCGTAATCTGAATCTGTCAACTTAAATTTTGAGGGTTCAGCAATCGTTTTGTTTTCATAAAAATATTGTGTGCCATAGTTAAAAAACGCATCAGAATTAAGTAGGGTTTCCGTAGTTTTTGTAGTTTTCGGTTTTTCTATTTCAACATCGGGTAAAATACCTCCTCCGCCAAAAACGGTTCTTCCTTTTTCAGTTTTAAAAGTTTCGGTACTTTTTGAAAATTTTGGAACATTGCCTTTTTCATCGATATTGGTATAATCCAACTCCTGAATGCAGCGACCGCTTGGCGTATAATATTTAGAAATGGTAATTTTCATTTGAGTTCCATAAGAGAGTGGTAAATAACGTTGTACCAACCCTTTACCAAAAGAACGTTCGCCAATAATTACGGCTCTGTCGTAATCCTGCAACGAGCCAGCCAAAATTTCCGAAGCCGAAGCAGAACGGTTGTTTACTAAAATAGCAATGGGGATTTCTAAATCCATTGGCTTCTGCAATGTTTTAAAAGTTTCGCTCCATTTTTCAATTTTTGCTTTTGTTGTTACCACAATTTTATCCTTCGGAATAAAAAAATTGGCGATGGAAACCGCTTCATTCAGCAATCCGCCTGGATTTCCTCTTACATCAATAATTAGTTTTTTCATTCCTTGCTCTTTCAAATCCAAAAAAGCCTTTTTTACTTCGGTTGAAGCCTTTTCATTGAAGGTGGTAAAAGAAATATAGCCCACTTCATTGTCCAGCAAAGTATAATAAGGAACTGGATTTACTAAAATTTTCTCACGAATTATTACAAACTCCATTTTTTTATTCTGACGTTCAACTTGAAGATTTACTTTGGTATTCGGCAAACCATTAAGCAATGCGGCAACACCAGTTTCATCAAAATCCCCAACTTCAATATCGTTGATTTTTAAAATTCTGTCGCCTGGTTTAATTCCCACTTTTTCAGCCGGAGCGTTTTTGAGCAATTCACGAATGATTAATTTGTTATCTTTATAACGGGTAACAACACCTATTCCGCCATATTCTCCGGTGGCGGCTATTCGTGCGGTTTCAACGCCTTGCTCGTCGTAATAACGCGTGTATGGATCCAAGCTTTCGAGCATGGAACTAATGGCTTTATTCGACAGTTTTGCTGGATTCACTTCATCAATATAGTACATATTGAGTTCTTTAAACAAAGTGGTGTAAATATCGATTTGCTTGGCAATTTCAAAAAAATCCGATTGAAAGCCAACTGAAACCAAAAGTGCCAACCCTGCCAAAATACCTATTGTCCATTTTTTAATTTTGCCCATCTTCTTCAATTTTACTTAAAAATTTGACACAAACTTTTTTAAATGTCTCCTCTAAATCGGCATATTTTGGTTCCTCTTTATCGGTATAAATCAACATAAAAATATAGGGTTCTTTTATCTTTTCCGAAATTAAATATTTGTTTGTCCGATACACTTCACGCATCATTCTTTTAATTCTATTTCTGTTAACCGCAAGTTTTACCACCCGTTTTGGTACCGAAAATCCGACCTTTACAGGAAATATAGAATCGTGGCTGATTGGCAAATAAATCAACTGCAAAGGAAATAATTTAATGCGTTTTCCTTCCTCAAACAGGTGTTCAATTAATTTGCGGCTTTTTAATTTTTCGGCTTTTCCCAGAGTAAATTTCATCAAGACAAATGTAAGGAATAAAAGATTTTGAAAAATCAAATTCCAAAAGACTTTAATTAGCTAAATTTGTGGACAACAAAAAATAAAAACCAATGTCACAAGATTTATTTCAAGCTCCAGATTACTATCAATTGGATGAATTGTTAACGGAAGAGCATATTTTAGTTAGAAATGCTGCAAGAGAATGGGTAAAAAAAGAAGTTTCTCCAATTATTGAAGAAGCTGCACAACAGGCGAAGTTTCCTAAATCTATTATTTCTGGATTGGCTGAAATAGGTGCTTTTGGACCTTATATTCCCGAAGAATACGGTGGTGCCGGACTGGATCAAATTTCTTATGGATTGATTATGCAGGAAATTGAACGCGGTGATTCTGGCGTTCGTTCAACAGCTTCCGTGCAATCTTCGTTGGTAATGTATCCTATTTGGAAATATGGCAATGAAGCGCAACGACAAAAATATTTGCCAAAACTGGCTAGCGGTGAGTTTTTAGGCTGCTTTGGATTGACGGAGCCTGATCACGGTTCCAATCCAGGTGGAATGACCACCAATATTAAAGATATGGGCGATTATTATTTGCTGAATGGGGCTAAAATGTGGATTTCAAATGCTCCTTTTGCTGATGTTGCTGTAGTTTGGGCTAAAAATGAAGAGGGAAGAATTAAAGGCGTGCTTGTAGAACGCGGTATGGAAGGTTTTTCAACTCCAGAAACACATAATAAGTGGTCTTTACGAGCTTCTGCAACAGGAGAATTGATTTTTGACAATGTTAAAATTCCGAAGGAAAATATTTTGCCCAACAAAGACGGATTGGGCGCGCCGCTTGGTTGTTTAGATTCTGCACGTTACGGCATTGCCTGGGGTGCCATTGGTGCTGCTATGGATTGTTATGACACCGCTTTGCGTTACGCCAAACAACGCATTCAGTTTGGTAAACCTATTGCAGGAATGCAATTGCAGCAAAAGAAATTGGCTGAAATGATTACTGAAATTACCAAAGCGCAATTGCTAACCTGGCGTTTAGGCGTTCTAAGAAACGAAAATAGGGCAACTACCGCACAAATATCCATGGCGAAACGCAACAATGTTGATATGGCAATTCATATTGCTCGTGAAGCCAGACAAATACTTGGTGCTATGGGAATTACCGGCGAATATTCGATTATGCGCCATATAATGAATTTAGAAAGCGTGATTACTTATGAAGGAACGCACGATATTCACTTGTTAATTACAGGAATGGATATTACGGGGATTTCTGCTTTTAAGTAGTCGAGCCTTAAAAAGCTCCATTTAACCAAAATATTCTATAAATTATTAACAATCAATGTGTTGACCTATTTTTAAGGGTTGGCTATTTAACAAGTTAAATATTAGCTATTAAAAGTTTCAACCGCAATTAGTTCCCCGCTAGAGAGTGGTTAGGAGCAATGTTATCTAGCGTTGTACCCATTCAAAAACGCTAAATGGATTTTATATAAGAAAAGTACTGGAGCAATTAATCCACTTGTTTTTTAAACTTGCCATACAAATTTTTCAAAATGCATGTTTTGGTAAAAAATGTTTAAAAAAACAACCTATTTAAAAGCTGAATACAATCATTTGGCAAATTAGCATAATGGAAAAACAAGGCCAACCAATGGATATTTATAGCAAGACACCTAAAAACAAGTTGATTAGAAAATAATTATTTTAATAAAAAATCATATTATTTAAAAAATATGATGTACTTTTATTTCTCCAATCCATTTAATAGGAATCAGTTTTCGGGTAATTTTTATTTTTCGATTGGGCAGTGCTTTAAACGCAAGCTTATCGTTTATATGATATTTAACATATTATTGGAATAATATTATATATTTGTTTAGAAATAATTTAGGACGAGCGTTTTTATATATAGTTAATCACTATTTTATTTTAGATTTATGATGTAAACCAAAGGCATTTAAAAGCAACCCCATTTGTTTAAATCGCTTATAAAACAATACGCTATGGTTAAAAAATTACCCAAAAAAAAATTTCGATTTCTTATTTTCACCCTACTTTATATGGGCGGATTTATCTTGTATGCCAATAATGCAACGTATCCACCCCAGCAACTACATTATCCAAATAAGCTCTGATTGAAGTATTGAGGAAGAAGATTATGCAGTTCTGAAGATTTGGTGTCATTGATATTTTCAAGGACGTGATGCAACCATTTGGATGG
>JAQVGD010000012.1 GCA_028696945.1 Lutibacter sp. | reverse complement strand
GTGGTAATTGCATTTCCAGCAACATCTTTAGCTCCTGTGGTAATTGTTGCCGTATAAACCAATCCAGCATCAAGGTCGTTGGTTGGGTTAAAAGTAGCCGTTGTACCCGAATAAGAAACCGATCCTATTATATTTGTTGTTCCTTGTTTTAAGGTAAAAGTAGCAGTTGAAATGGTTGATGCATCCATAGCTTCGCTGAAAGTTGCGGTAACATTACTGTTGACAGCTATTGAAGTTGCATTATTTGCTGGAACTACAGAAAGCACTGTTGGCGCAGTTGTGTCTCCTACAACAGGTGCAAGTGTTGTAAAACCCCATATATAGGTGTTCGTTGAATGATGATCATCGTCATCATCATCGTTGTCATCATCGTCATCATCGTCATCATCGTCATCATCATCATCATCATCATCATCGTCGTCATCATCATCTTCATAATAATGATTGTCATCATCGTCATCATCATCTTCATTACTATTGCTGTTATTTATTATAATTGCTCCTGTGTATAAAGTATTGGCTTTTAAATTACTTGTTGGAATAAATGTAGCAGTTTTATTGGAATAGGTTAATGAACCCTCAACAACTGTTGTTCCTTGTTTTAAGGTAAAAGTTACCAATTTTGTCATTTCTGATTTCATTTCCCTGCTGAATTTAATAGTGGGATGAACGTCAAACGCTACATCAATATCTTTATTTTTGGGAGTAACCGAAACAACTGAAAACGATTTCTCATGGTGGTGATCATCAGTTCTAAATGTCCAAGAATGTTCCTTTTCGTTATCATTGGAAGATCCATCCTTTAAATTGGTTTTTATTGTTGCAGTAAACTGGGAATTAGTTGCCAAATAAGTATCTGGTCTAAAAACAGCTGTAGTCCCTGAAAAGGTTACTGTGCCAGAAATTGGCGTTGTCCCTTTTTTTAAGGTTAAGACAGATGCTGCTACTTCTGACGGATTGGCGGTACTTTTAAAATTTACGACTATTAGAGGATTAACAGCCACGGTTTCAGCAAGATTTGCAGGAAATGTTTCTTTAAGACCTGCTTCTGCAAGATTTACATCTGACTGACTTGTTGTGATGCCTTCATCACTTGAACAACTAGTCACTAAAACAACCGCCGCTATCGCAAAAGTTGTCAATAAATTTTTTAATAATTTCATTTTTTTAATTTTTTAATTAAATTCTAGTTAAAAGATCAACCCTCTTCATAAGATGGATGCTATTAATAAGCATCATATCTTTTCAAACATAAAATCTATTTAATAGTTTATAATCCATTTATGTGTGAGCAGTTACCATACCTATTTTATAACAAACAGCAGGGAGAAAACCCTACCATTAAATCAATAGTTTTAAATAAAAATTTCAATTTGTATGGCAACAGGCTATTTTTATAAATAATAATGGCCCATTAATAATTTTAATTTTTAAAAAGAAATTCTAAAAGTGAAATTGGGAGTTGTGGCTAAAGCAACACTATTAATAGTGTTTATGGTACTTTCAGGAGTTATTTTGTAGTAAGTATTTAAAATATTTTTAGTGTTTAAAATGTTTAAAATTGAAATGCCAGCCATTGCGTCAACTTTTTTGTTTAGATTAAATTTATAGGTTGATGAAAAATCGACCCTATAGTAATTTGGTAAATTATCGCTATTTGGGGAGTTGTAATTTATATAAGAATTAATGCCGTCAACAGTAATTGGATTTGCCTCTTGAGGTGTAGTATAAGGTTTTCCATTTCGCCATAAAAGTCCGATAGCAAAATTAAATTTCTTATAAGTGTAGGTGTTTCCAAACGAAATGCTGTGTCTAATATCCAAATTATTCGGAAATTCACTAGGTGTTAACTCTGGAAAATTATAGGTATTGTGATTATAAGTATAGCCTAACCATGTACTAAAAGTATCGGTTTTTCTATTAATTAAAAATTCAATTCCTTTTACAGTATAACTTCCAGAAGTTTTTATGTACTGATTTTGATTTTGAAATCCTTGATTTGCAGTTGTAATACCATCTACATATTTGTAAAAGCCCTCTATATCAATAAAAATATGTTGTTTGTGGAAATTAAATCCAGCAGAAGCTTGTTGGCTTTTTATGATTGGGGTGGTTGTATTGTCAGCTAAAATCCATCGTCTTTTTTCAACTCCTAAAAAATCTTCTTGTAAATCTATAATTTGAGTGGCATTCTGGCTTTTAAATTCACCAGCAATTTTAAACGAAAAATGTTTATTTAGCTTATGCAATGCCTGTAATCTGGGTTCAATAATAAATGTGTTAAAATTTTCAATATAATTCAATCGCAATCCAGCATTCACAAACGTTTCTTTGTCACTTGAAGTGTAATTAACTTCACTAAAAAGCGAATGATTTCTCAGCACATTTTTAATAATCCGACTGTAATCTGGAACATTTACAACCTCTGTATTTGTAATTCCCAATTCATAATAATGATAACCATTTAACAGTTGAATTTTCTTTGAAATTGAATAGTGCGTATTTAATTTTAAGCCTGTTTCCAAAACTTCATTGCGCTGTTGTAAAAGCTGCTCCGTAAAAAGCTCCTGATTTGAAGAATTTAGGTTGTATTTTGTATAATAAGCATTAAAAACTGTTTTAAATTTTGAGTTCCAATTGTCGGTTAATTGAAATCCAAAACCCTTGTTTTTTTGTTCCAAACTACTTTCTTTGTATTCCTCGTCAGCTTCCTTTTCTAAATCGATTGCTTCTTTATAATCAAGTTCATTTTTAACATCTAAAAAGCTAAATCTAAATTGGTGTTTTTCATTAATATTATATAATAATTTAATGCTATAATCATAAAAATAAAAGTTTGAACCAGATTCAACTTGCTCGTTGTCTGCATTTGAATAAGCAGAAACTTTAGAATTTTGAAATGCACGATTAAAATATTGTTCGAAAGTTAACGAGTTCCATAAATCAGTAAAAGCCCGTCTTCCAGATACTTGAATTGCCAGTTTTTTTGAAATTGGTATTTGTCCATAAGCATCGGCACTCAGTAAATTAATTCCGGCTCCACCAAATGGTTTCTCTTTTATTTCATCAATTGATTCAATAGAAATAGTTCCAGAAACACCATCATTATATTGGGAATCGGTGCCGTTTTTAATTACGGTAACACTTTCTGTTAGATACGGATTAAACGCAGAAATTAATCCAAAAAAATGCCCTGAATGATACATTTTTATACCGTCCCAAAGCAATAGGTTTTGGTCGTTTGTTCCTCCTCTAATGTTAATGTCAGAAACAGTTTCATCCACACTGCTTATACCCGGTAAAGCTTGTATTTGATGCAAAACATCAGGCTCAACCAGTCCTGGTAAAATACCAAATTCCTGTGGGGAAATTACAAATGAGTTATCGGTTTTTATGGTAATTCCCGAGGTTAAATAATTTTGCAAAATAACTTCGCTCAGTTCTTCAAATTTTTCAGTTAATGTGATTGTCAAACATTTATTAGTCAAAAAATCGGTAGAATTTAAAGACAAGGTTGGATAACCGATATAACTAATTTGAATTACCTGATTTTCACTAATTTTTGGAATGCTAAAATAGCCCACACTATTTGAGGTGGTATGAATATTGGATTTTAAGACAGAAATATGAGCTCCTTTAAGGTATTGGTTGGAATTAAAATCAACCAAATAGCCACAAATAATTTCAATACCCGATTTTTTGCTTATTAAAATATTTGTTGAAGTTGAAAAGGTAAATACCAAGCCGGTCTTTTCTTTTAAATATTCAATGATTTCTGGAAGCGTTATTTTTTTTAAAGGTGGTGTAATTTTAATGGTTTCAATTACTTTGTTGGCATAGGTAAAGGTAACCTCATATTCTTTTTCTATTTCAACTAAAATTTTAGAAAGCAATTTGCTTTCCTCAGTTAAATTTTGTGAAAAACTAAAAATTGAATAAAGAAGACAAGTAAAAATTAATAAAGGCTTTAGTTTGTTAATTTTCATCTAATTTTAAATACACTTTTTTATCGCTGATAATTTCGTATTTTAGGTTTAAGGGAATGCTGATTGCCTGTAAAGCCAATTCTAAATTTGAATGAATAAAACTTCCTGTAAATAAATTATTTTCATACTTAACATCATATTCAATGGAAATATTATATTGTCTTTCCAATTCTTTCACAACATATTTATACGGCATACTTTTAAATGAACTGCTGTTTTGAAGCCAAGCAGGCATTATTTCACTCGTATTTTTTGAAAATTGAGAAACTTTATTGAGTATTTTATAGGAACTTCCTGCAGGAACCTTAACGGTCTCAATTTTAGAAGTTACACTTACCAAACCTTCATAACAATTCACTTCAAAATATTGGTCTCTTTCAATAACATTAAATTTTGTGCCTAGAACTTGAACGGAACCCAAATCTGAATTTACAGTAAATTTATTCCCTTTTTTTACCCTGAAATAAGCTTCGCCTTTTAAATTTAAGGTTCTGTTTTTTTTCCAATTTTTGGCATTAAAAGTAATTTTTGAATCGGCATTTAAATGCACTTCAGACTGGTCTGGTAGTTCAAAAGTAATTTTCTCGGCTAAATTTGTTGTGTAACTTGTGTCTTTTGTTGAAATAAAATAATACGAAGTAATTAACACCGCAAACACGGCTGCAATTCTGTAAAAATATTTGGTAAATTTCAGTTTCTTTACGGCGGTTTTAGCATGCGTTTTCTTTATTTTTTCTAAAGATTCCTGCGCATTATAACTTGGTGCTTCAAGTTGGTTTGTGGCTGAAATTATTTTTTTATACGCGCGTATTTCTTCCTCACTTACATGTTCCTTAAGTGTTTCTTCGGTTATTTCGCCATTAAGCCATTTTGCTAAAAAATAGTTTTTTTCCATCTGTAAAATTCATATAACAGTTATATAACAATTAAATACAGGTTTTCCCTACTTTATTTGCTAAATATTTTCAATTTCTTTTCTCAAACTTAACAAAGCGTTGTGTATTCTTTTCTCAACCGCTTTTACCGAAATTCCCAAAATTTCAGCAATTTCCTTGTATTTCTTACCATCAATTCTATTCATTAAAAAAGTTGTTCGTTGTGTTTCAGTTAAGTTTGAAAGTGCTTTTTGTAATTTTTCGCCAAACTCTTTTTCTTCCAATAAAAACTCTGGAGTTTCATGGGTGTATTTCTTTTGTGGGATACTTTTAAAAGTTAATGCTACCTTGCTTTTAGCATATTCATTTAAAAATAAATTATTTGCAATGGCAAATAAAAAAGATTTTGCTTTTCCCGGAATTACTTTTTTACAATTATCCCAAAATTTTAAAAAAGCATCTTGAACAATGTCATTTGCCAATTCTGCATCTCCACATTTGTAGTACATATAATTGCGCAATAATGCTGAATTATTTAAAAAAAAATCACTGAATTTTTTTTCATTACAATACGCTTCATCAATATTATGATTCATAAATTTTATGAAAATTTCAGATTAATTTTAGGTTTAAATATAATTATTTTAAAAAATAAGTAGGGTTTTTTCAAAATAAACTGTTATATACATGATTGTGTAAAAAATTCCAAGAGGTTTGCATATTATTAAAACTAAAAAGTTTAATGCCAAAAAACCCCAAAACCTCTTGGTTATTTACAATTAATTTTAAATTTGTAACTCATGAAACATTTCTACAATTTATTTTTTCTAAGTTTATTTTTTGTGGCGTTTATTTCTTGTCAGGATGAAATATCACAAATTACAGAACCAGCCCAAGGCGAAGCTTTAAAAGTGAACGCTAATGTAACCAATTTAGTACAACGCACAGTTACAAAAGATGGTTCAAAAGATAATATTATCGACAATTCGAGTTGTTTGCAAGTTCAACTTCCAATAACAGTAAGTGTAAACGGATTAGAGATTTACGTAGATTCAGAAGATGATTTTGAAGTAATAGAAGCTATTTTTGATGAATTTGATGATGATTCAGATCACTTAGAAATATTTTTCCCAATTGTAGTTATTTTAAATGATTATTCCAAAATAACCATCAATACGCAAGATGAACTAGAAGCTTTAATTGAGGATTGTGGAGATGAAAACGAAATAGATGACGATATTGAATGTTTAGATTTTGTATATCCAATAAGCTTGTCTATGTATAATTCAGAAAATCAATTAACTAAAACTGTGAGTGTTGTAAATGATGAGCAGTTTTATAAATTGATTGACGATATAGATGATAACGATATAGTAGTCATTAATTTTCCAATTTCAATAATCCTTTTTGATGGTACAGAAAGAAACATTGAAAATATGGATATGTTAGAAAATGAAATTGAACAGGTTAAAGATATGTGCGATGAAGATGACGACAATGATTACGATGATGATGATTGCGACGATTGTTCTCAAGAACAATTAACCCAATTGTTAAAAACATGTTCTTGGAAAGTTGATAAACTTAAAATTAATGATGTTGAGCAAACAGAGCAATATGAAAATTATACCTTCTTCTTTTTGAGTGAAGGAGTTTTAAAAGCGATTAATAATGGAAATGAAATTTTTGGAACCTGGGAAGTTGACTCATCTGATACCGACATCTTATTAAAAATAAATTTTGAAACTTTAGCCGATTTTTCCTTTGATTGGAAGCTTCATGAAATAGAAGATGATGATGAAATTGATTTGCGTTTTGAAGACAATAAATTCAAACTTGAAAAACATTGTGATTAAATAAAAAACAGGATTTTGTGAAGTTTTTAATGAATCAGAAAAGAAACTGAATGCAATTTTTGAACATATTTAAATCAACCCTTTAAAAAAGCCACCAATTCGGTGGCTTTTTTTATAATATTTTCTGTATTTCTCAACTGTTGAAGAAATTGAGAACCTATAAATATTCTTAGGAAACCCAAGGTATGAACCATCTGAGAATTTTTAGATTAAAAATACCAATTCCTTCTTCAAACTAAACGAATATAACAAAACAATAATGAAGGTATTTCGTAAACACAATTACAAATCCGCGCCATCCAGATTACAAACCGATTGAAAGAAAATAAACAAAAGATAAAACATTATTATATTGATAATCAGTTGTTTATTGTGTTTTCTTTTCCTTATATATTACCTTCTATTTAATAATACATTATAAAATCCCCAGCCTTTTCAATTCCCAAAAGCATTTTGCGGTAGCATGAATATCGGCAGCGGCATTGTGTGCTTCTTCAAAGTCAAAACCAAAAAGTTTGATATGCAATTCCGACAACTTAGGCCATTTGTACCCATAACGGTTTTTAATTTTACAAAAATCGGTAGTGCTATGCATCGTACAAATACGATTTTTAAAAGGTAAAGGGTTGCTGTATCCAGATCGAAGAAATTCGGCACCCAATATTTTTTCATCGAACGCCATGTTGTGTGCAACCAAGTTGGTTGTTTTCTCTACAAGCTTGTAAAACTCATTTAACACCAACGAAAGTGGTAAGCCTTCACTAATTGCCATTTTGTTGGTAATGCGATGAATGTTTGAAGCTTCTTCAGGAATTGTAAAACCGTTTGGCTTTACAATATAATCGCCTTGTGTTATTATGGCTCCATCATAGTCGTAAAACACATAAGCTAACTGAACCAACCTCGGCCAGTTGTTTAAATCTGAAGCTGGTGCTTTGTAGTTTTTGGGCAATCCAGTTGTTTCTGTGTCGAAGAATAAGTACATGGATATAATAGTTTTATAATTTCATTTGTTTAAATTTTATTTTTTAATGGTAATAGCTGCTGCCTACCGATAGGTAAATTCGCCATTAATTATTCCTTTGTGTATCAGAATTTGTTATGTTTGTTTCGACTTGAATTAGTTCTAGGCCTTGATTGATACCTTTTTCTATAGCGGGCACACCACGCTCCATCCACACAGGTTTTAAATCGCCTTTTAGATAGTAATCAAAAAACTGTGCCATTCTTATATTGAAATCTTTACGGTTTTGATATTTTACAGGCCAGTGTGGTTCATCATTATAGTTTAAAAACCATGAAGGTTTTCCCAACCTTCGCAACGCGGTAAAAAATTCAATTCCCTGATACCAAGGCACATGACCATCAGCATCATTGTGCATGATTAACAATGGTGTATTTATTTTATCAACAGTAAAAATGGGAGAATTTTCTATATAACGGGCAGGATATTCCCAAGGAGTTCCTCCAATTCTACTTTGCGTATGTTCGTATTGAAACTGCCGACTTAAGCCTGTCGCCCAACGAATTCCTCCATAAGCACTTATCATATTTGGAACAGGTGCGCCAGATTCAGCAGCTTTAAAAATATCAGTTCTTGTAACCAAATAAGCAATTTGATAGCCGCCCCAACTATGTCCTTGAACCCCAATATTATCTTTGTCTATAAATCCTTTTTCTATTAATGAAGTGACTCCGGGAATAACACAATTGTAAGCACTCTCGCCAGGGTAACCAGTACGATATTGAATATCAGGATTAAAAATCAAATAACCACGACTTGCGTAAAAGCTGTAATTAATGGAAGATCTCCCATAAGCAGGTTGTTTATGATTATTCAAATCATTTGAACTTTTTTCATAAAAATTTACCAATAATGGGTATTTTTTATTTGCATCAAAATTTTCGGGCTTAATAAGCATTCCTGTAAGCTCAATCCCATCTAAAGAGGTCCAATTTATCAACTCGGCAGTTCCCCAATTATAGTCACTTTGCTGCGGATTTGCATTACTGATTACAATAGGTTTTTTAAAATTTAAATCTGAATAACGAATATTTGGAAATTCAATAAAGGATTCCCGTGTAAAAATCACTTTGTCACTTTCTCTAGCTTTTACAGGCGTTGAATAACTGTAAGGTTCCATGATAAGTTGCGCTTCATTTAATGTTTTAGGATTCAATTTAGAATAACCCGAATACTTATTAATTTCATTGAAATTGGTTAACAACCAATCTTTATCTGCTGGAATAGATCGTTCTTCAGCATCAATTTTTGCATACCTGAAAACAATTTTAGGGTCACGACCATTGGTTAATTTTCTGCTTTGGTCATTATCTGGATTAAATTCCCAAATATCATACCTGTCGTAGATGATAATCGCTGTATCATTGGTAGTCCAACCTGCCATTCCATAAGAATTGGGATCATCGGGGGAATCATTTAATTCATCATAAAAAACTTTACCAGAAGTCAAGTTATTTAGCTTTTTTGACGCTAAATTTACCGTAAACCAAGTGCGCTCTACAGAATTGTATCCATAGGCATACTTTCCATTAGGACTCAACATAACTCGTCCAACTATATTTTTTAATATTTCAATAGTTTCACCTGTATTGACATTAACAATTGCGTAATTTTTTGCATTTTGGCCAGTCCACTGACTTTCCAATTCATAAGGCAGTGATGTATTTACCAAAGCAAATAGTGCATTTCCTTCATTGCCAATTTCAGCATCAGGAAATTCAAGGGTAGCCAACTGAAATAATTTGTTATTATTTAAATGAATTACTGTTTCAAAAGATTTCTTTAAATCATTTTTAAGCTGCATTTCTTGTACGGTATATAATTGAGGTTCATTATAAGTCCACACTTCAACATTTACAATTTCTTCGTCTAACAACATCGTATCTTTAACAATTGGAGGTTTTGCCAAGCCAAAATAAAGTTTGGTTTCATCTTTTGAAAAAGTGATTTTTCCATCGGAAGAAACTAGGTAATTTTTTGGAGAAGTAGTATTGTCAACCAGCTTTTTAGCAAGTTTATTCCCTTCGCGCCAAAGGTACAATTCATTCGGTCGTACTTGTATTTTTGTTGTATCTGCATCAACAATAAAGCTTAAATTTTTACCTGAATCACTAAAACTTAACTGCGCATATTTTGCCTTTTCGCCTTTAAAAATATTATTGGTTTTGTTGTTCGTTAAATCGATTATATAAACCCCTTCGCCTGAAGTTGAATCAACACCAGAAGTGATGTATGCCAATCGCTTTCCTTCTTTGGCAAAAATGAAATCTTTCACGAATTTAACAGTGTCTTGCTTGCCTGAATTAAGATCTCTAACGACCAAATGATAACCTGTATCTTTCCCTACTTTTTTTATTTTTTTCGTGGATTTTGATTTGATGCTATCTGTTTCTTTATTTTCGTCTTTTTTCGTTTTATCAACCTTTACCTCATCTAACAAATAAGCCACATAACCCTCCCATTTTTCAGGAAGTTTGTACGATTTTACATTGGCGATTTTAACTAAGGATTTATCTGTTAAATTAAAAATACCCAAGCTATCTTTTGGAAGTTTGTCTTTATCAATTTTTTTGCGTTGCAATGCCCTGATACTATCTTTAAAAGGCTTAACAGTAAAAGTTGCAAACTTGGAATTGTAAGTAAATTTACCTTCTTCGCCTCTATGATAATCAAAAATTAGGTTGGCATTGGCATCTTTAATTTTTAAAAATTGATCCTGCTCTCCTTTTTCCAAAGAATACATCATAAAATTTCCGTCAGAAGAAATAGTTTTGTTCTTGATAGTATTCCAAAGTTCAACATCGGTATGGTCCAATATTTTTTTTTGTGCTGAAATTGTTAATGAAATAAATAATAATAAAATCGATAAAAATGTTTTCATAAAATAAATTTTAAACTAATGCTATAAATATAAATATTCAAATGAATATATTTAGTAAAAAAAATCATTATTGCCCAATCACCAGTTTTTTCATTACTATTTTGATAATTCAAATGTAAATCGACCTCAAAAAGCAGACTTGTTTTAATAATTTCTTGGAACTTGTTTTATTGTTTCATAAAAACAAAAAAAACTTTATATTTCTGTAAAAGCTTTATTCGCTTGGGCTCGAACCAAGGACTCTCTGATGTTTTATAACCTTGCGGAAAGCAAGGGTTACATCATTTTAGAGTGTGTTATGGTGTTGCGTATTTTTAAGATATGGTACTATAAACGTTGCTAAAACCACATCGTTTCTATTACAAATAAAAAAACGACTTCTTAATAAATTCTTTTTGCTGGCATTCAATCCCTTATTTTTATTTGTTTGTAACTTGTCTAATGCATTTTAATTAAAGTATTTTTTATAGCATCTCTTAGGATTTCCTGAACTTTAACCTCATCGGCATAGTCATTCCATGAAGCTACTTTATGGCTTATCTCGACAATAATGTTTTCTGCCTTTTTAATATTCATTGACTTTGCAACAGTTAGTAAGTCTTCCTTTGTTATGTTTATTCTTTTTCCATTGATACTTAACGCATGTTGACTTACCCAACGATGGTTTGGTTGATAGGCATGGCAGACATCATAAGCTGGGGTAATTTCCCATTTCTGATTTCTTTTAAGCTGGAATGCAAAATTTTTGGTATGATCATCACAGTTTTTTGCCAATACATTAAACACCATTCTTCGAAACATTTGTTCTGCTTGTGGATAGGGCAATCTTAATATTCGCATTGTCTGAAACAACTGTTCATAACTAAAACTTGTTACCTCATTAAAATCGAAATGCTGCATCGCACAAAATGTTTGTACATGATGCTTTGTATTGTTTCCTTCCCTATCAAAACGTTTGGTCATAAAGTGGGCCCGATTATTTTCTTCTAAGAGTTGAGATTCCATCATATTTATTCCACAATCTTTCGCCATTAAGTAATAAGCCATTTCAACCCTTCCATAACCTTTACTTTCTCCAAATTGCGCATCGCTTACACCATCAAGTTTTATTAACCAATGTTCGAAACCTTTTGGTGCGTTTGTTTGTCCCGATCTTACCTCTCCTGTTACTTTATTGTAGGCAATTACAGCTTTAGGTCTTGCTCCACCCGCAGATGTTCCAATTTTGAGAATTTCCATCATTGCTTTGTGCTCATCTTCCCGAAGGTTGGCTCCAAAAGCGTCTCTTTTTGAAAGCATTTTTTGGGCAATATTTACCAAATTATTTATCTCAATTGAAAATGCTTGCTTATTAGATTCTAACGTGGTTGGTTCAAATTCCAAAGCTCCTATTCCTCTTGTTCCTATAAAGCATAGTTGTTCTACAGGATTCATACTATTTATGGGACGTCCGCTCTGAGCCAACCACACATTTATTAACTGATTACCATACTTATCAGGTAATACATCAGCCAATAAACCTGGTAATCCTTTAAAGGTGTCAAATTCGCTATTTATTGCCCTACGAAGTTCGGGAAAAGAAAATATTCTATTGGTTTGAGAAATAGGCATTTTGATAGGTGCAAGATCCCAACCCAATTGTGCTATTTTTGGATCAAACTCAAAACTGGCAATTCCTGTTGTTTCGTCCCAAGCTACTGCTCCAACAGTTTCTCCCCAAATCTTAACAAATGCTGTTGTAATCATTACCAATCTGTTCTAGGTTGTTCTTCATTATCTTTACCGCTAGCACGTTGTCTTTTTCGTTTTTCCAGTTTAGCCAATTCAATGGGACTTACTTGTTGTTCAATTTTAAATATATCAAAAACGTGCAACAAGTCCAAGGCTCTAAGTATTTGTATTAGTGAAATTATGGTAATTGCCTCACCGTTTTCAATCTGCCCAATTGTCCAACGGTTTACACCTGCTTCCTCAGCTAATTTAGCCTGTGATTTATTTTGAAGCAAACGCTGCTCCTTTATATAATTTCCTATTACTGCTATAATTGCAGTATTACTCATAGCAGCCCAATTATTGTTAGTATTTACCATCATTAATCATCTTTTTAAATTACAACGCTAGTATTTCCCAACAAAAATATAAAATAATTATGCACAAACAAAATAAAATAACCAAAATGTTTGTATTTACCGGCAATAATGTCGAAATAAACTTATAACGTTGGTATTTACTAACAATAATGAATCATAAAACACATAACGAATAGGTATTTACTACCTTACCAAACGGCGTTAAAAATGTGGATTTATTTCTATTTAGACCAGCCAATATTTTTGTAAAAACCTAAAATTACACAACTTTTAGGCTTGATTCCTGAATGCCACAATGCAATAAAATCAAGTAAAACGAAAAAAACCACTCAATTTCTTGAATGGTTTTATCTAAAAAGCTCCTCCTCTTGGGCTCGAATTAAGGACTAAAAAACCCAGAGAAATCAATATCTAATACTATTTCTGTTTTTTAATGATACCGAATTGTGTGCCTTTTTATAAATAAAACTAGCCAACCCATTAATAATATCACAAAAATATATAGTTACAAAAAAATCATTAATATTAAGAAGTCATATATAATCGAAAATAACAAGTTGTTCAATATTTTGAAATAACTTTTAGTAAAAATATAACATTTTACTAATTCAAAAAATATATCTTTGTGAATATATTTAAATATGATAACTAATACCTTACCTAAAAGCATTGAGAATTGCCCTATAATAGATGCTTTGATAGAAATTAGGTTTACATCTAAAATTCATCAAAACGCGATCTTTGGAATCATTTATAATGCTTTAAAATCTGACTTTAGTAAAATTGAAGACCTACCAATTTTACAAATTCCAGAACCAATTAGAATGTCTGACCCAAATTTTAAATACAAACCATTATATCGTATTTCAAATGATGAGTTTGTTATTCAAATCGGACCAGATGTTTTAGCTATTGGTTCATATCCTAAATACGTAGGGTGGAAAAAATTTTCATCTAAAATATTTGAAATTTTAAATAAAGTAGAAGAATTAAAAATTATCAATGAAGTTGAAAGACTTGGAATAAGATACATTAACTTCTTCAATGAGGATATTTTTAATAATATTAAATTAGAAATTATTTTAGATAATAAAAAATTAAAAAGTCAAAAAAGTGTAATTAGAACTGAATTTAGTAATGGTAAATTTGTCAGCACTTTACAAATATCAAATGACGCAAAATCAAATGATATTTTTGGTTCAATTATTGACATTGATTGTCATAAGACAAAGGGACTTCAAGATTTTTTCAACAATAAAGAAACACTAATTAACGAAGGTCATCTAATAGAAAAAAAATTATTTTTTGAGTTAATTAGTGATGAATATTTAAAAAAATTAAATCCAAAATATTAAAACATGGGAACAAGCACTAATTTAACGAGTTTAGTATTAATGACTGCCATTAGTTCTACAGTCTTACCCTTAAAATATGAGGATTATGATAAAATAACTCCTTCTCTTGAAGCTAAATATAATTTTCAAAATTCTGACTCACATTGGGGTTATAATTCTAATATCACAAGCTATGATACAAATCAAAGAGAAGATTCTGAAAAATTAAATATTATAATAAAATTTTCAAAAGAGCTGACACAAAATTCACAAGAATTAGACTCAGAATTTGCAGAAATTGTAAATAAGAATTTTTGGGATTTGTTATAATATAAGTTTTATGAATTTTGACGAAATAAAATTATATCTTCCAAAATTTCTATCAAGTAAATCTGAAAAAGAGCTTTTTGATGGACTTAAAGATTTTCCTAACAATCTTGATTCAAGGTTATATACTTCAGCACTTAAAAATTCAACTAATATTTTTCAGGGTGATGGAATAAAAAATATGCTAATTGTTAATTTACCCGAATCAACCGTAAAAGAAGCAAATAGTATAATTCTTTCAAATACTTGTGATATTGACCCTAAAAATCTAAGAAGTTTTCCTGCTCAAATTGTTTATGCTCCTATACTCAATTTAAAAAAATATAAAGAAACTCTTTTAAAAGATTCAAAAAAAAACAAGAAACAAATTGAAGAGCATATAGCTACTATAAAAAAACAGAAATTAACACAAATATTTTTTCTTCCAAAAATAAAAGGGCAAATTGAAGATTCAATAATCTTTTTAGATAGACTAAATAATTGTCCAATTAATCTTTTACAATCAAAAGACTTAAAGGATGAGCGATTATTTACTTTAAGTGATTACGGTGCATATTTATTTATATTCAAGCTCTCAATACATTTTACAAGAATAAAAGATAACGTTGACAGAGTTAGTGGAGTTATCCGTTAAAATTGTCCAACAAAGCAGTATAAAAAAGTTTCTTCTAATTACCAAAAATCATATTCGTAATACACAATATCATCTTATAATTGCGAAACCCACCCCTACGCCCTACTCAACTCTTCAGCCAATAACTCACTTTGCTCTAGAACTCTATCAGCTTCTAAACGCGCTAAATCTGGTGGATAACCATAGCGTATTAAAATTTTACGAACTGTCAATCTTAATTTAGCTCTGACATCACTTCTTTTACTCCAATCTACAGTGGCATTTTTACTGATGATTTCTACAATGTGATGAATAAGTTCTTTCATTTTATGGTCATCCAACATTTTAGTAGAATCATTCTGGTTTAACACACTGTAAAATGCGTATTCTTCAGAAGTTAAACCAAGTTCTTCTGCCCTATGGTCTTCTAACCTCATTTCTCGTGCAATAGTAGATAATTCTTCTAATACCTGTGCTGAATCGATTTGATTGTTGTGGTATCTTTTTACCACACGCTCTAACATTTCAGAAAACTTTTTTGATTGTGATATATTCTTTGTCTTACGAAGTCTTACTTCATCACCTAGCAATTTTTTTAATAGTTCAAAGGCTACATTTTTTTGCTTCATATTCTTTACTTCCAACAAAAATTCGTCTGATAAAATTCCTATTGAAGGTGCTTTTATTCCTGCTGCTTCAAAAATATCAATTACACCATCACTACTTAATGCATCATCTACAATTTGCTTTATGGCTGTCTCAACTTCATAATCAGATTTTGTTCCTGAAGGTATAAACTTATTTATTCTTGCTTTTACTGCTTGAAAAAATGCGACATCGTCTTTAATTCTGTCAGCTTGCAAACTTGGTACTGACATAGCAAACAACTTTGATAAAGCTGTTACCTCACGTAAAAACCTGTCTTTTAAATTTTCACTTGCTAAAATAAAGTTTTGAGCACCCAATAAAACTTGTAATTTTTTATTGGTTTCAACTTTAAAATAAGCCTTATAATCATAGCCATTAAATTGTTGTTCTACTATTTCAAACTTTTCTAGCATTCCTGCTATAGCTTCTCTAATATCTACAAAAGCAGTTCCTTCTCCTCCACTTTGTAAATAGGTTGCCATTGCACCTCGTAATTCTTGCCCTATTCCAATATAATCTACAATAAGTCCTCCTGGTTTATCCTTATAAACTCGATTTACCCTTGCTATTGCTTGCATTAAATTAGCACCCTGCATTTTCTTGTCAACATACATTGTATTCATACTTGGAGCATCAAAACCTGTAAGCCACATATCACGTACAATTACCAATTTTAACCCATCATTTGGATCTTTCATTCTTATTGCAAGTTCTTTTCTTTGTTGCTTTGTGGTATGGTGTGGTTGGAAACCTTCTGGGTCATCAGAAGAGCTGGTCATTATTACTTTTATGACTCCTTTATCTTTATCTGCTTCATCCCATTCAGGTCTTAATTTAATAATTTGAGCAAATAAATCAACACATATTTGACGTGTCATACATACTATCATCGCTTTGCCTTCAAATATAGATTGGCGTGCTTCAAAATGTGTTACAATATCAAGTGCAACATCTTTTAACCTGTCTGGATGCCCAACAACTGCATTTATTGTAGCTGTTTTCTTCTTTGCTTTTTCTAATTGCTCTTCACTTGCATTGCTAATAGCATCTACTAATGAGTCAATTTCACTACCTACCTGAGAATTTAATTTAATCTTAACCAAGCGTGACTCATAACTAATTGGTACCGTAGCACCATCATCCACTGCTTGTTTAATGTCATATACATCTATATAATCTCCAAAAACAGCAGGTGTAGATTTGTCTGCTTTTTCTATAGGTGTTCCTGTGAAACCAATAAATGAGGCATTTGGTAAGGCATCACGTAAATACTTAGCATTTCCGTAACGTATTTCTGAACCTTCCTCTAATTCAACCACTTTTCCTGTAAAACCATATTGACTGCGATGTGCTTCATCCGCTACTACCACAATATTTATTCTTTCAGATAAGGTATCATACACATTGCCTTCTTCCGGGGAAAACTTTTGAATGGTAGTAAAAACCACACCGCCACCAGACACTTTTAATAGTTCTTTCAAATGTTCTCTATTCGCAGCTTGTACAGGCGTTTGCCTTAATAACCCAACGCAATTTCCAAAAGTGCCAAACAATTGGTCATCTAGGTCATTCCTATCAGTTAAAATTACCAATGTTGGATTTTTCATTAGTGGATGTGTGATAATTTGTCCACTAAAAAACACCATTGATAAGGATTTTCCACTTCCTTGTGTATGCCAAACTACACCAACTTTTCTATCTCCATCAGATTTATGAGTGGCTCTTAATGTTTGTTCAACTGCTTTTTGAACTGCATAATATTGATGATATGCAGCTACTTTTTTAATTTTTACTATTGAAATTAAGCCTGTATTTTCATCTTTTTTCTCCTCACTTTCAAACACAGTACAATACCTAATTAATTTTAACAATACCTCTTTTTGAAGCATCTGTTCAGTTAAAATTTGTAATTCAGTTTTGTCATACTCAACAGTTGGTTCAGCAGCTAAGGGTAACTTATTTATTACATTTATTGAAAGATTATTACTTTCTTTAGGTGCTTTCCAAGATAAAAAACGTGTGAAAGGAGCAGATAAACTAGAAGTTTTAGCATCAATACCATCAGAAATAATACATAGCGCATTGTAGTAAAATATGCTAGGAACTGCTTTTTTATAGTTTTGTATTTGGGTAAATGCTTTGCGAACTGTAGCCTTCTCATCTGTAGCATTTTTGAGTTCTACAACTACTAATGGCAACCCATTGATATAGATTACTACATCTAATCTTTTTTCAATATTGTTTTCTTTTGTAACCAATTGATTGACTACCCAAAACTCATTTTTAAAAGCTTTTTCAAAATCTACTAACTGAACATTAACACCTTTTACACCTTCTCCTTTTGCATATTCAACAGGAACCCCATTGGTTAGCATTGTATGGAAACGCTCATTGTTTTCCATCACATCCTGTGTGCCTAAATTGATAACTTTTTGATACGCTTCTATTAATGCACCTTCTGGTAAAGTTGGATTTAGCTTTACCAATGCTTCTTTAAACTGCTTTTCTAAAATAATACTCTCAAAACTTTCACGTTGTAAATTACTGCTATATGGTGCAATTTCAGGACCATAAAAATACGTGTATCCTTGACCAACCAATTGGTTTACAAAAGCAAGTTCTATGGAGTTTTCGTTGAGATTAGGCATAAATTCTAATAGTTAAATAGATAATTGTTGTTTAAACCATAAAATAGATGCTTCTCCTTTCATCCTTGTAATAGTATCAACTTCTCGTGAATGTCTTAATGCATTTCTAAGGTTAGCCACATCATTAAATTCAGAAGTTAATCGCTCTTTATTAACAAACATTCCTTCAAATTTATGCCAGTGCAGTTTTGAAGTTATTAAACTTTGTAATTCCTGTAGATCTGAAAACTGCAGCCAATAATCAACATCTTCAATATTTATTTCAACCAAATTTGGATTACGCTTTCTTTCACGATTAATTTTTTGATTTAACTTATCATAAATATCAGGCGATAAGTTTTCCTTTAAACTGGATCTATTATACAAAAATAAATTAGTGATTATAATCTCTCTAAATTTTAATTCAAGAGCCTCTATATCATTATTAATTTTAAATAAATCCTCTGGAAGCTCCACCGTTTCATTAATAACCATATTATAAATGGCATTAATAATCGTACTCTTCCTTTCTGCAATAAACTCCTTATAATCAACAACACTAAAGTCTTCTCTTAATAATATCTCGACTGCTTTTTTACTAATTAAATGTGATTTTAATACTTTAAAAACCTTTTCTTCATCATTATTAGTAAACATATTTTTAATGTAAACATTTGGCAGTGAATTTCTAATAACCTTCCGGTTTGTATCTCCTGAAAGTGGTGTTTTATTAAGAATAGTATTGATATCCTGACCTAAACCTATTTCCTTTCCCCAACTTTTAGGAACAATATGATGGTCATCTAAATCGTCATATTCAGGTAATTCAAATGTCTCCCAATCACGTGCTTCATTTAAAATAAACAAGTTGAAAATAGCCTTATAAATTGCAGAACCGTTTCTGTTTTCTTTATGTAAATCAATATTTTTGTAGACTCCTATAAATTCTGATACTGCATCTAGCTCTAGGTCATCATTATCAAACCACTTTTTTAAATCCATAAAATCCTTTGTAGATGTACTTTCCACAGAACTGGAATATCTGTTTAAGAAAATGGAAGCCCAATACCATTTTTTAATTTTAGAATGGATGTCAACTTTGTTTTTTAATTCAGAGGTCTTTACATAATATTTTATGGCTGATAAACAAGGAATAATTGAAGGATAGGGTAAAAACTTAGCTGTGATTGCTCCAAATTCTCGTTGATTTTTTAAACTATTTAAAGTTTTATCAATAGCTCCAACTGCCAAATTCCATAAATCTATAAACTCTTCTTTATTATTTATTAAAATAATTTCTTCGTTTTGCCCTTCTTTATTTTTTATTTTTTTCTTTTCTCCAGGAACTAAATAATATAAATACTTGGCACTACAATAATTTTGTTTTATGATGGACATCACCATCAAAATATGAGTTTTCATTTCAAAGCCTGGATAGCTAATATCATCAATTAATTTTGATGCCTCCCTATACATTTCTTTAAGGTAAACATCTTCTTTTCGAGTAATGGAATTTATTAAATCAAACGTATCTAATGGCTTACCTTTAGAGTTGATATGTGTAAAAATGTCGCATACTTTATTAAGTGGCAACTCTTTAGCGAGTGATATATAACTAACCTGGTAGTTATTTAAGAGGTCTGAAAATACGTGTCTTATTTCAATTGCAGCAGCAGAAAGTGCTTCTAATTCTGTTTTCTTTTCATTGTCAACTTCTAATTCAGCTTGCTCATTCCAGTAGTCTCTATAGCCTTTAATCCAATCATCAATACCCCAAGACCCCTGCTGCATAATTCCTAGAGGAAAAATATGATTTTCATATTGTATATTAACATCGGCTACCAAGTCATCATAATATTTGGTTCTACTATAATAAAAAAAAGCTTCTTCATAGTTTTCGTCTAGCAATTCCTTAAGCCTGATGAAAAAATAAATGGGGTTTTTCCTATTTCTAAACTTTATATCTGGTTGAAAAAAAGCATAGTGAAGTGCTGATAATCTTTGCTGACCATCTAAAACTATAAATTCTGGGTCTGAAGTTTCATTAAATGCATATAAGTTCGCACAACCAAGTTTTCTGTAATTTTCTTTATTTCCCTCCCATAATAGAAGCGTGCCAATATAATAATCCATAAAAATGGATTTCACTAAATCTCTTACATCCCAAGGCTGCCAATCAAATTCACGCTGAAAATCTGGTATTACAAACCTTCCTTTTTTTATTTCTTCTATAAGTTTTCCAAGATGTATTTTTTCTGGTTTTTGTACGTTTTTCATAAAATTCATTTTTTTTAAAATGGCAAATCATTAGGTCCATTTTCTATAACATCAACAATTTTATATTTAGTTTCATAAAAACTCTTAAAAACATTCTCGGTGTGGATTGCGATTGTATCGGGCAATATCTGACCATACTGATACAAGTACTTTTGGCCAACCAATTGGTTTGCAAAAGCAAGTTCTATGGAGTTTTCATTGAGCATTTTTTACCAATTTGTTTTTATTTCTAGTGTATTCACACCAATGTTATACGCATAAACAGCCGCAGGAACATAGGTTAGATTTATATCCTCTATCGTTTTATTAGCTAAAACATCAATAGTTGTTACCAAACTTGCCTTAAAATTATTTTGTTTACAGAAATAGATTAGGCTTTTTAATTCTTGTGGTTTGTCAACATAGCGATTGCTCCATTTTATTTCCACACACCATTGTGGTTTAAATAATTTGTTATCCAGCAGTACAATATCAACTTCACCTTCAGCACGTCCCATTTTCCAACGAGCATATTTTAAATCGAGATTTTCACGATGCATCCATTGAGAAAAAATAGCAGTTTCTACCATATTGCCCATTTCATTATCTGTTTCTACAATGGGAGAAAATAAGGCTGTTCGTAAAGAAGGATTGGTTAAATACACTTTAAAGCTCGTTATTCTTTTAAACTTTTTGGCGTTATCATTAACCTTGTGTATTACCTTTAATAAAAATGCGGCTTCAAGATATTCTAAATATTTTTTTATGATTTCTTTTTGAATACCACTGTCTTTAGACAATTTCTCAAATGAAAATTCATTCCCTGTGTTGTATGCCAAATAGGTAAAAAAGCTATTTAATTCTTGCACGTCTTTAATGCCATATAAACTGGGTAAATCTCTAAGCAACACTTTATCTACAATATCATTTTTTATGTATCGCCCCATATCCGATTGTATTTTTTCGGACAAAACCACTTCTGGATATCCACCAAAATTGAGGTAATGAAAAAATTCTTTGTTAAAAGCTTTGTTATCGTGGGTGGTAAAAAAAGGAATTTCTTTACCGTTGTAAACGATGCTTTTAGCTTGTATCAAATGATTTAAACCCTTTAAATGAATGTATTCGTGAAAGGTAAGCGGTGGTAACATAAAATCTGTAAACCTGCCAGCACCACTTTCTGTACTTTGTAAACGCAAAGCAGCAGCAGCAGAACCCGATACTACAAATTTTGTTTTGGGATACCTATCAACCAACACTTTAAGATGGCGCTCCCAATCTTTTAAATACTGAATTTCATCGAAAAAAACAAAACAATCTTCTAAGATAGCTGCTTGTACTGCTTCTTTTGCCAACAACAAAATATCTTCCAAACTTAAGTGCAAATATATAGGATTGTCTATACCTATAAAAAAGATTTTTTGTGGCGAAATATTTTCTTTAATTAACTCTTGAATGGTATGATACATCATAACTGTTTTACCAACTCTTCTGGGGCCCATAAGCACCACAGCACGCTTAATATCAGTTTCTTTTACAAAAGGATAGAACAAATTAAAATACAAGCGTTTAGACATTTCTCGGTAGGTTTGTTGCACATTGCCTGTTGTCCACCAAGGGTTTTCATATTGTAAACGTTCTATTCTTTTTGCCGTTGGAATAACTGTATCAAAACTCATACTATTTCTTATTTTAACTCAAATGTACAAATAAGTATTTAAAAAACAATCTATTTTTACAAAAATGTAATTTTAAGTTCTTATAAAATAATTTTATTGCTTATTGTTACATTTTAACCCTAACCTGCCCGCTCATTAATTTTGGCAACAAAGCATCACGTGTTTTGGTAAGGGATTGGATTAGAGCATTATTATCTAATACTTTCTGAAATATTGGATTAGAAATATCACTGAATTTCTTAATCGTTTCATTATCAGGGTATATAATATCAATATCTTCAATTTGTGATGGACTTATATTTGGTTGGGCACTCCCATATCCCATTGATAATATTTTTTCTTCATAATTACCTGACATTAAAAAAGAATATAAAAAGCTATTTAATTTATCATCTACCATAAAAAACTTCCCCACTCTCTGGTTCAAATAAACTTCATTTGAATGAGGTGGAACTACACCAATTTTACCTGTTGTATTTCCTGACATAGCTATTACAATATCACCTGCATTTAACTTAAAATATTTAACTCTACTAATTGCTGTAATTTCATCTGAAACACTTGAAATATCACTCAAATCAACTCTGCCATTTCCCTTTAAATCTTTTATTTTTAAAGCCTTTTTACTATTCAATTCTACAAAATCATTACTTTTAAACGCATAACCTGATTTTAAATTTGCCATTTTCCCCAACTTACCAATTCTCCAACCATCAGGCAATTCATCACCAACTTGGTATTTACCAAACCATTCTTTAAAAATAGTTTGTGCTAGAGCTTCTAATGTTTGGTTTTGTTGTTGGAGTAACTCTATTTTATCATCAAAAGCTGTGAGTATATTGGCAATGGATTTTTGTTCATCTATATTTTCAGGATATTTAAATAGAATAGTTTTAAAAGCACTATGATTTAAATCTTTTTGAACTGAACCTGCCGCGACTTTTTGTACATAATTATAGACTTTTCTACTCTTCAAATACCAATATAGATAATTCCAATATAACTTTTCATTAGGAATAACCTTAAAGCTATTATTATGCAATATTCCATATTTATTTGTTAGAACTTCTCCAACTTGCCCTGTTCTTGTAAAAATCACATCATTTTTATTGATTATACTTTGTTTTGGAACTAAATCAGGATTAGCATATTGGTCAACAGTGTTATTTAATAAATTATTGATTTTTAACAATGGAATACCATTCTTTTTATCAGAAAGTACATAATTTGTCTTAGCATTGATTGCCACACCTTGTGCTAATTCAACTAATTCACCAATATTACATTCAGCCCAACCTTTTTGCATAACATTTATATCACTCATAATTGAAACCCAATATTAGAAAGTTGTTGTTTTATCTCCTCATTCAAGGCTTCTTCTTTAGCCATTTGTTCATTTAAAACAGTTGTTAGTTCAGTCATTTTTGTTTCAAATGAAATACCATCGTCTTCTTCATCTTCAATGCCTACATAACGACCAGGAGTTAAAACGTGGTTGTGTTTAATAACTTCTTCAATTTTTGCAGCTTTACAGAAACCTTTTATATCTTCATAATTTTCTCTTTTACGCCAATTGTGGTAGGTATCAGCAATTCGTTTTACATCTTCTTCAGATAAATCCTTATGACTTCTATCTTTCATATAGCCCATTTCAGAAGCATCTATAAACAATACTTCTTTGCTGTGATTGCTTTTTTCACGTCGTAAAAACCAAATACACGCTGGGATGCCAGTATTGTAAAACAGTTGTTTTGGCAAGGCTACAATACATTCCACCAAATCATTTTCAACCAAGTTTTTTCTAATCTCACCTTCACCAGAAGTATTTGAACTTAACGAGCCATTGGCCAATACGGTTGCCATTACCCCTTTTGGCGCCAAATGGTACAACATATGCTGCATCCAGCCAAAATTGGCATTGCCACTTGGTGGGATGCCATATTTCCACCGCGCATCATCCTGTAAAAGTTCTATACCCCAATCACTTTGGTTAAATGGCGGGTTGGCTAAAATAAAATCGGCTTTTAAATCAGGGTGTGCATCTTTTAAAAAAGAGCCTTCTGTATTCCAATTTACAAACTGTGAATTTACATTACGTATGGCAAGGTTCATTTTAGACAGTTTCCAAGTGGTTTGGTTGCTTTCTTGCCCATAAATGGTAATGTCATTAATATTTCCCTGGTGTTCAGTTACAAATTTTTCACTCATCACAAACATACCGCCAGAACCGCAAGCGGGATCATACACGCGCCCTTTGTATGGTTCAATCATATCAACCATTAATTTTACAATGGCTTTAGGTGTGTAGAATTGTCCACCTTTTTTACCTTCGGCATTGGCAAATTCCCCTAAAAAGTATTCATACACTCTGCCAAAAAGGTCTTTGGATTTTTCATTTTCAGCCTGTAACTCGGTATTTGAAATCAAATCTATTAACTGCCCCAAGGATGCTTTGTCCAAATTGGCTTTTCCATATACTTTTGGCAACACATTTTTAAGCTCTGGATTTTCTTTTTCAATAGCTTCCATTGCTTCATCAATGGTTTGCCCAATGGTAGCCAGTTTGGCATTGTTATGCAGGTGTGACCAACGTGCTGTCGGCGGCACAAAAAATACATTTTCGGCAATATATTCATCCCTGTCCTCTGGGTCTGAATACTCATCATCTTTTAATTTTTGGTATAATTCATCAAAACTTTCAGAAATATATTTGATGAAAACCAAGCCTAGCACTACATACTTGTACTCAGCCGCATCTATGTTTTTCCGTAATTTATCGGCAGCTTTAAACAATTGTTGTTCAAATGTGCCTCCATTGGTTTTTTTTGCCATTTGTAGGGTTTAATTATTTGCAATTTTTTTGAATGTTAAAAATACTAATTTTAATTAAGAAGATTAGAAAAGGCATTATTAAAATTTTAATTCAAAAAAACCCCAACCACTAATTAAAGAAGTTGGGTATGTTTTACTCAATCCTGTTTGCCTTGAAGCTTCCGCAACTGACACGTATTTAGCTACCAAATGACCTTTTAGGGAATATTGTAACACCTCTTTTTTTCTTGAATCAAAAATGAATGAAGGGTTTAATCTGTATAAAACAAAAAAGCCTTAACAACTTAATGTTAAGACTCGTTTTGCTCCTCCTCTTGGGCTCGAACCAAGGACCCTCTGATTAACAGTCAGATGCTCTAACCAACTGAGCTAAGGAGGAATTTATCCGCTTTTGCGAGTGCAAATATACAAGGTTTTCTTCTTTTTGCAAGAGATTTTCAAAAAAACTTCTTCTTTTTAAATTCTTTACTCTTAATTAAAAGTAACTCATTGTAAATCAACTTAAACTAAGCAGCTAGAATTCACATTTATTTTAAGGGTTTCTCATAAAATTCCAAATAAAAGCACTAAAAAAGCCATATTTTTAACAAGATTGTTTAAACATTATTAAAAGTATAATAATTGCAATATAACCACAATTAAGATGTTAGTTTTGTGAAATGTTGTATTTTTACCTATTTAAATAAAACATTGACTACTAACAATACTATGGACAAATTTTCATTCTTAAATACGGTTCACACTGGCTTTATAGCCGACCTATATGATCAGTATTTGATAAATCCTGATACAATAGAACCCAGTTGGAGAAGTTTTTTTCAAGGCTTCGACTTTGCCAACGAAAAATATTCTTTTAATGGTAGGGAAGAAAGCCAAGAAAACGAAGCCTATGAAGTTCCCGAAAATGTTTTGAAGGAATTTAAAGTTCTGGATTTAATTAATGGATATCGATCGCGCGGGCATCTATTCACAAAAACAAATCCCGTTCGCGAACGCCGAAAATACTTGCCTACGCTGGCTCTCGAAAATTTTGGACTTTCTGAAAAAGATTTGGATATCATTTTTGATGCCGGACAAATTATTGGCACCGGAAAAGCAACTTTACGCAACATCATTAAGCATTTAGAAGATATATATTGTGATTCAATTGGTGTTGAATATATGTATATTCGAAACCCTGAAGAAGTTAAATGGATTCAAAAACAGCTAACCAAAAACGCAAATCACCCAAACTACACCACTGAAACTAAAAAGTATGTACTGCAAAAGTTGAATCAGGCGGTGACTTTTGAAAGCTTTTTACAAACCAAATATGTAGGCCAAAAACGTTTTTCATTAGAAGGTGGCGAAACTTTAATCCCTGCTTTAGGCGCTGTTATCCGTCTTGCTGCTGAAAATTTTGGCGTTAAAGAATTTGTCTTGGGAATGGCGCACAGAGGCCGTTTAAATACCCTTATAAATATATTTAGAAAACCAATCCGTGAATTATTCAGCGAATTTGAAGGGAAAGATTTTGAAGATGAAGATATTGATGGCGATGTTAAATATCATATGGGTTTAACTACCAGAAAGACACTAAAAACCGGCAAGGAACTTATTATGAATTTGGTTCCGAACCCTTCGCATTTGGAAACTGTCGGGCCTATAGTGCAAGGGATTTCCCGCGCAAAAATAGATAATGACTACAACGGGGACAATTCAAAATTACTTCCCATTATTGTTCACGGTGATGCGGCAATTGCAGCACAAGGCGTTGTTTATGAAGTAATACAAATGAGCCGATTGCCAGGTTATTCAACTGGCGGAACCATTCATATTGTGGTGAACAACCAAATCGGATTTACCACAAATTATTTGGATGGTCGATCAAGCACCTATTGTACTGATGTAGCAAAAATAACCTTATCGCCCGTGTTACACGTAAATGCCGACGATGTGGAAGCGGTAACGCACGCCATTGAAATTGCCATGAATTTTAGGATGCAATTTAAAAGGGATATTTTTATTGACTTGCTCGGTTACAGAAAATACGGGCATAATGAAGGTGATGAGCCCCGTTTTACCCAACCAAAACTATATAAAGCCATTGCAAAACACCCAAATCCAAGAGATATTTACGCGCAAAAACTTATTTCGGAAGGGGTTATTGATAATGCTTATTTGAATAATTTAATTACCGAATTTAAAGACCTGTTAGAAGAAGAATACCTGCACGCAAAAGATGATGAAACTTCAATAGTTCGGGAATTTATGCAAGAAACCTGGGCAAGCTTCTCTCGAAGAGGTGTGGAAGCAATGTTAATTACCGAGAAAACCGCTTATCCGAAATCGAAACTGAAAGACATCGCAAAAATTGTTTCAACCGTTCCAACAGGAATTAAATTTTTGAGGAAAGCTGAGAAAATTTTATTAGACAGGCATCAGATGGTTTTTGAAAATGACAGAATCGACTGGGGAATGGGTGAAACTTTAGCCTATGGAACCTTGCTGCAAGAAGGATATGATATCCGTATTTCCGGACAGGATGTGGAGCGCGGAACTTTTAGCCATCGCCATGCCATTTTACGTGATGAAATTTCCGAAGAACGCATTAATCTACTGAATATGATTAGCGATAACCAAGGAAAAATGAGCATTTATAATTCCCTATTGTCGGAATACGGCGTGCTTGGATTTGATTATGGCTATGCCATGGCGAACCCAAATACCTTAACCATTTGGGAAGCCCAGTTTGGTGATTTTAGTAACGGAGCACAAATTATTTTCGACCAATATATGTCGGCCGCAGAAGATAAATGGAAATTACAAAACGGAATTGTGGTGTTGTTGCCGCACGGTTATGAAGGCCAAGGATCTGAACATTCTTCTGCGCGCATGGAAAGGTTTCTGCAATTGTGCGCCATAGACAATATGATTTTAGCCGATTGTACAACGCCGGCAAATTTTTTCCATTTACTGCGTCGTCAAATGAAACGCGATTACCGAAAACCGCTTATCGTGTTTACCCCAAAAAGTTTGCTTCGCCTTCCAGCTGCCACCTCTTCATTGGACGAGTTTTCCAAAGGAAGTTTTCAAGAGGTAATCGACGATAACATCGATAAAAAAAACATTACTAAATTGGTTTTTTGCACCGGTAAATTTTATTACGATTTGTTGGCCGAGCGCACCACTTTGGAAAGAAAGGATGTGGCGCTAGTGAGAATTGAACAATTGTTTCCGTTGCATTTAGAAAACTTACAACAGGTAATCGACAGTTATCCAAATGTTAAAAAATACGTTTGGGCACAGGAAGAACCTGAAAATATGGGTGCTTGGAGTTTTATGCTGCAACGTTTCAGATTGGTAAATCTTGAAGTGGCATCACAACCTTTCTATGCAGTTCCTGCCGCAGGTTCTTCAGCAAGGTTTAAACGAAGACACCAACGCGTAATTGATAAAGTGTTTGATACCAACAAATAAAATATCCTTAAAATGCCTTTCTTCGGAAAATATTTAAGGTAAAAAGATAAATAAAAAAATTAAAAAGATGATTTTAGAAATGAAAGTTCCCTCTCCGGGAGAATCTATCACAGAAGTTGAAATTGCTTCCTGGCTTGTTAAAAATGGCGATTATGTAGAAAAAGACCAACCCATTGCCGAAGTGGATTCCGATAAAGCAACCCTTGAGTTGCCTGCGGAAGAAAGCGGCATTATTACGTTAAAGGCTGAAGAAGGAGATACCGTACTTGTTGGTTCGGTAGTTTGCTTAATCGATTTAGACGGAAAAAAACCAGAAGGCAGTGAAAAAGCAGTTGACAGTAAACCGTCAGCAGTAAGCAGTGAGAAACCCGCAGAAAAAGCGGTCGCTCCAATTACATCTGAAAAAGCGATCACTCCAATTGCATCTGAAAAAACTTATGCAAGTGGCACCGCATCTCCAGCGGCAAAAAAAATATTAACCGAAAAAGAGATTTCCTCTTCTGAAGTAATTGGAACTGGTAGAGATGGTCGAATCACAAAAGATGATGCCGTAAAAGCAGTACCAAGTATGGGAACTCCTGCTGGAGGTTCGCGAAGTAGTGAGCGCATAAAACTTTCTATGCTTCGCAGAAAAGTTGGCGAACGACTGGTTGCGGTAAAAAATGAAACTGCTATGCTTACCACTTTTAATGAGGTGGATATGAAACCTATATTCGACTTGAGAAATGAATATAAAGATGCCTTTAAAGAAAAACACAACGTTGGGTTAGGATTTATGAGTTTCTTTACCTTAGCCGTTGTAAGAGCTTTAAAACTCTATCCAGATGTCAATTCAATGATGGATGGCGATTATAAAATATTCTATGATTTTCAGGATATTTCTATAGCGGTTTCGGGTCCAAGAGGTTTAGTGGTTCCAGTAATTAGAAATGCTGAAAATCTAACTTTTAGAGGTGTGGAAAATGAAGTGAAACGTTTGGCATTAAGGGCAAGGGACGGACAAATAACTGTTGATGAAATGACTGGCGGCACCTTTACCATTACAAACGGTGGTGTATTTGGCTCTATGTTATCAACGCCAATTATCAATCCACCCCAAAGTGGAATTTTAGGAATGCATAATATTGTTGAAAGACCTGTTGTGGTTAACGGCCAAGTAGTAATTAGACCAATTATGTTTGTAGCCCTGTCTTATGACCATAGGGTTATTGACGGACGAGAATCTGTTGGCTTTTTGGTTGCCGTTAAAGAGGCTTTAGAAAATCCGGTGGAAATTTTGATGGATAACAACCCGAAAAGAGCATTGGAACTATAAGATTCAAAAAATATTAATCGTCAAAAAACCGAGCAATTTGTTCGGTTTTTTGATTTTTTAATTATTATTGTCCGATAAAAATTCATAAAAAGCGGGGGACAGGCTTCTCGAGAGGGGAATTAATTGCTGTGAACTTCCGACTTCTGACTTCTGACTTCTGACTTCTGACTTCTGACTTCCGACTTCCGACTTCTGACTTCCAATCACTAGCTCTAGCTCTAGCAGAGATTTTCAAATAATTTCATGTTTTTTACACCCCCCTAACCCTCCCGCTGGAAAAGCGGGACAGGCTTCTCGAGAGGGGAATTAATTGCTGTGAACTTCCGACTTCCGGCTCCCGACTTCTAACTTCTAACTTCCGACTTCCGACTTCTGACTTCCGGCTCCCGACTTCTGACTTCCGACTTCTGACTTCCGGCTCCCGACTTCCGACTTCTGACTTCCTGCTTCCCAACACTAGCTCTAGCAGAGATTTTCAAATAATTTCATGTTTTTTACACACCCCTAACCCTCCCGCTGGAAAAGCGGGACAGGCTTCTCAAGAGGGGAATTAATTGCTGTGAACTTCTGACTTCTGACTTCCGAACGCGAGCGCGAGCGGAATTTTTCAAATAATTTCATGTTTTTTACACACCCCTAACCCTCCCGCTGGAAAAGCGGGACAGGCTTCTCGAGAGGGGAATTAATTGCGGTTCCGACTTCGGACTTCCGACTTCTGACTTCCGGCTTCCGGCTTCCGACTTCTGACTTCCAACTTCCGACTTCTGACTTCCGGCTTCCGACTTCTGACTTCCAACTTCTGACTTCCAACTTCCGGCTTCCGGCTCTCGACTTCCGACTTCTGACTTCCGACTTCTGACTTCCGACTTCCGGCTCCCGACTTCCGACTTCCGACTCTAAAACTTATAAACCAACTTTTTTAAATACAAACATTTCTTTTCGTAGTTAATTATGGCGTTTCCTTTTTCTAAAATATCTGCCCCAATAATACCGTCAACAGCTTCGGCATGGTGTTCAGTGAGTGCTGTGTTAACATGAGTTAAATCAAGCAATACCACAGTGAAATTTTGATATTTCCACTGATTAATTTCAATAGTATTTTTTGAAGAAATTCTTGTTTCCATACCAATAGCACCTGCACCAGCAGCTTTGGTTTCAGAATCTTTCACTTCTAATTTAAATTTCTCGGCTAAATTTAGGTCGATGCAAGAATTTGAAGCTCCAGTATCTAGTATAAATCTGCCTTTTACATTATTTAATTTCGCTTTAACTTCAAAGTGATTGGTATTTATCTTTTTGAGTTTTATTTTGGCATATCCTTTTCTTAAAAGAAGGTAGTTAAATTCCATTTATTGAATATTTAGGGTAAATTTACCGATTTTTAATAAGAAAATAAACTTCTAAAATTGAAGCAAAAAAAATACTGCCTCTAAAAGAAGACAGTATTCTGATACGATTTAACGAATTTGTTATTCTACTTTAAATGCAATAGGTAAACTGTATTTTACGCCTACCGCACGTCCACGTTGTTTTCCAGGAATCATTTTTGGCAGTGATTCTACAACTCTAATGGCTTCAGCTTCTAATCTTTTGTGAGGTGCTCTTGCTTGCACATCTGTAATATTTCCTGTTTTGTCAATTTTAAACATAACAAATATTTTTTTAACACCTGGCGTTAATCCTAAATCCGATGCCAAATCTGCATTAAATTTAGAGTTCACATGTTTGGCTATTTTATCTTGCAAACATTCTTTTAATTCTGCTTTTGTTCCTTTACAACCTGGATATACAGGCACGTCTTCAATAATCGCGAAAGGAACATCTTCCATAATGTCTTCATCCAAATTTACTTCAACGATTTTCTTAACGACTACAGCCTCATCTTCATTGGTCTCTGTAGATTTAATAATAGTTTCCTCAACTACAGCCTCATCCTCAACAATTTCTATCTTATCGGGTGTAGGTGGCGGTGGAGTCTTTGGCTCTGGTGGTTTTACTTGTTCTATTTCTATAGTTTGCTCTTCTTCTTGTACATTATAATTTGCTGGACCAAGTTCCGCAATTACCCTATCGTACGTTTTCTTTTCAATGGCTAAATACACCACTAAAAGGGCTAAAACCAAACCTAACTGCATAAATAATTTGGTGTAGGTCTCTAAATTTGCTTTTGGATTTTTTTTAACTTGCATCTGTAAATTTTTTTTATAGGTTGCTAATTTAATAATTTAAATATATTATACAAGTATAATCTTTAATTCATTACGTAATTTTCATTGTTTTTTTATAGGTCATCTGTAATTTGCATATTTTCATCAGTCTGTATGTCGTGTTTCCGTTATGCTCATTGCGAGTCATTTTTTTTAAAAACAAAAGCAAAAAATAATATTGCAATTGTTATGCCTGCTAAATTAGCAAAAACATCAAAGATGTCTGCTTCCCTGTTATAGGTAAATACATCTTGTAAAATCTCAATAATTATGCCATAAATAAAAACTGCTAATATTACTATAACAATTGATTTCCACAAATAAGTTTTTGGTCTAAAAGCTAATAACCAGCTAATTGTTAAAAGACAATAGCCAAAAGCATGCAAAATTTTATCTGAAACCTGCACGCCTATTTTCAACCCGGTTTTGAGTGAAATTAAACTTCCAACTGCAATTGCAACTGTTAAAAGAACGGAAACGTAAAAAATATAATTACGCCCCAATCAATTTTCCGTATGCTGCTGCCGATAATAATTCTTTGATTTGGGAGGCATCTGAAATGGCTATTTTTATCATCCACCCTTCTCCATAAGGATCTTTATTAACCTTTTCAGGTTCATCACCTAAAGCTTCATTAAATTCAATGATTTCACCAGTTATAGGCATAAATAAATCTGAAACAGTTTTTACGGCTTCCACCGAGCCAAAGACTTCTTCTTTCTCAATCGTTTCATTTAAGGTATCAACATCAACATAAACAATATCTCCCAATTCACTTTGCGCAAAATGCGTAATGCCAACTGTTGCGGTATTGCCTTCAACTTTAACCCATTCGTGGTCTTTTGTGTATTTTAATTCTGCTGGAATGTTCATTATTTTAATTTATTTAATTTAATTTTTAATAGATTATTTAATCAACTTGAATTATAGATAAGAAAAAGAGTGTTTTTTATTAATATTACTAACTGATTATCAGTATATTAGCAGAACAAAAACACTCAGAATACTTAGGGATAAAGTTACAGAATTTTTTGTAGATTTGAATGGTTTTTATATAGAATTTTATTGTTGTCCGATAAAACTTAAAAATAAGAAAAATAGTGCTTCAATCCCAATAAATAGGTTGTTTTATCTTGAAAACTGAAAAGTAAGCCCCTGCTTTTTATTGATTTTATTTAAAGCTAAATT
>JAQVGD010000151.1 GCA_028696945.1 Lutibacter sp. | reverse complement strand
CACCGAGTTTGGTTTCGCCAGCCGATAATTTATTATGTATAGACAATCCCGTTACTTGTCAGTGGAATGCTTCCTTTGATTCAGATGGCGATGTGATAACATATCAAATAGAAGTGGCAAGGAATAGCGCGTTTACATTGGATAAACAAACGTTCAATAGTCAGTCCACAACCCAATCGGTGTCTTTGGAAGAAGATGTTGCCTATTATTGGAGAGTAAGAGCAACGGATGGAGAAGCCAGTAGTGGTTATTCTTCCGTATTTAAGTTTTATACTTATGGCGTTGGCGTTATAAACCACCTTCCGTTTTCGCCAGAACTTGTGAGTCCAGCATTAAATTCAGTACAAACCACTGCAACAGTAAACTTACAATGGACGGCAAACGATGTGGATACTTCAGATTCTTTAACTTATGATGTGTATTTTGGAACTACTGAACTGCCAACGAATGTCATTTCTGCAAATCAGAGTGCTTCAACCTTAAATAAAACGGTTTCTGCTTCAACAACCTATTACTGGAAAGTGGTGGTAAAAGATAATCAGGGCGGACAAACAATAGGTCAAGTTTGGAGTTTTACGACGGATTAGTATTTTAACAAAGAACACATCACTTATTAACTCTTTGAAAATCAGCCTAAATAGTGGCGCGTATATTCATTATTTAGGCTGATTTTATTTGTGATTATTGAAGTAGCAGTTACCGCTAAAAATAAAATTTAAACAGTAGAAATTCTGTAATTAAATTTTAAACAATAGTCACGTCAATTCCAGATGCCATAAGTCGTTTTTTTGTTTTTTCATCAATTCCGGAATCGGTAATAATTTGGTCAACATCTTCAATGCCGCATATTCTGCTAAATCCTCTTCTGCCAAATTTTGAAGAATCTGCTAGTACAATAATTTTTTGCGAAACAGCAATCATTTGTTTGTTAAGCGATGCTTCCATGGCATTTGTTGTGGTAAGTCCATAATCTATATCTATACCGTCAACACCTAAAAATAATTTAGTAAAAGTGAATTCGGCTAACATTTTTTCTCCTATAGGTCCAATTACAGATGAAGAGCTTCGTCTTACCATTCCGCCCAATTGTATTACATCGATATTTGGGTTTTCTGATAAAATTATTGAAGTATTAAGAGATGCTGCCAAAACAGTAAGGCCTTCAACGGACTTAATGCATCGTGCAAATTCTATAACAGAGGTTCCAGACGCTATTATAATGCTGTCAAAAGGTTTTAGTGTAAGTCCAGCAGCTATTGCAATTCTTTTTTTTTCTAATGTGTGTATTTTCTCTTTTTCACTAACATGGTGTTCTTTTATATAAGGATCCGTTGCTATTGCTCTTCCATGAGATCTAAATAGGAGTTTTCGTTCTTCCAATAATTTCAAGTCCTTTCGAATGGTTACTACAGAAACATTAAATTCTTGGCTTAAATCATTGACATTAACATAGCCGTTTTCCTCTAATTTAGCTAGAATAAGCTTGTGACGATCTACAATATTTAATTGCATTTTCAAATTTTTTTATTAACAAATGTACGTCTTTATATGAAATGAGTTAAATTATATATAAGTAAATTTAGATTTAAATAGTTAAACAATAAGATATTGTAATGATAGTGAGGTTGATAAATAGTATTTTTTAAAATCTTTTTTAAGTTTTTATTTTTTTGAATTAATAGAATAAGAAAAAATAAAATGATTGTTTTTTATTTGTGAAAATTTGATTTTAATGACATGTATCATTTAATTCAAAAAAAAATAAAAAAAAACTTTCGTATTGTTTCGATTTGTTTTAAGTTTACAATAGAAATAATCACAATTATTAAATAGAAGAGTCATGAAGAGAAATGAAATGATTGATAAAATTAGTAAAAATACCAAGGAATATGATTTTATAATTATAGGTGGGGGTGCTACAGGCATTGGAATTGCACTTGAAGCTTCAGCAAGGGGTTATTCTGTTGTTTTGCTTGAAATGTCAGATTTTACAAAATCTACCTCAAGTAAAAGTACAAAATTGGTTCATGGAGGAGTTCGTTATTTGGCTCAAGGAGATGTAGGATTGGTTAGAGAGGCTGTTGTTGAGCGTGGATTGCTTATTCAGAATGCACCTCATTTGGTTAAAAGTCAGTCTTTTATAATTCCGACGCATGGATTATTTGATGAAATACAATATACGATTGGGCTCACTTTGTATGATTTACTGGCAGGAAAATTAAGTCTTGGAAGGTCTAAGCGTATATCAAAAGCTAAAACGCTCAGCCGTATTTCTACTATAAATCCCAATAAAATTTCTGCAGGCGTTGTTTATTATGATGGTCAGTTTGACGATACTCGATTGGCAATTAACGTGTTGCAAAGTGCTACTGAACTGGGTGCAATTGTTCTCAATTATTGTACAGTAACGGGTTTGCTAAAGGATAAAGAAGGCAATGTTAGTGGAGTTAAGTTTTATGATGAAGAGGGGAAAAATGAATACGAAATAAAAGGAAAGCAGGTAGTAAATGCTACTGGTGTTTTTGCCGATGATGTTTTAAAAATGGATTCTCCAAATGCCGAGAAAACAATTTCGCCGAGCCAAGGTGTTCACTTGGTATTGGACAAGTCATTTTTGCCTGATGATGATGCTATAATGATACCAAAAACGGATGATGGTCGTGTGTTGTTTTTGGTTCCTTGGTACAATAAAGTGGTTGTTGGCACAACTGATACCCCAATTGAAAAGGAATCTTTAGAACCAATAGCCTTGGAAGAAGAAATAGATTTTATTTTGAATACTGCAGCTCGCTATTTAACCAAAGCTCCTAAGAGAAGTGATGTGCTAAGTGTTTTTGCTGGACTGCGACCTTTAGCATACTCGGAAGATAATGGAAATAAAACGAAAGAGATTTCTAGAAGCCATAAAATATTTGAATCTAATTCCGGATTGCTTACGATTGTTGGTGGTAAATGGACCACTTTTAGAAAGATGGGAGAAGATTTAGTTGATAAAACTGAAAGTAAAAATGGTTGGGCTAAAATACCAACTAAAACCAAACACTTAAAAATTCATGGATATAAAGAGAATGTTAATCATGAAGATCCTTTACACTTCTATGGTTCTGATGAAAATAATCTTTTAAAATTGGCCAAGGAAAATGGAATGGGCGATTTTATTAGTACTTCTCTAAAAGTTATCAACGCTCAAGTAGTTTGGGCGGTAAGGTATGAAATGGCACGTACTGTCGAAGATTTTCTGGCTCGAAGAACCCGCTGTCAGCTTTTAGATGCTAGAGAAAGTATTAAAATGGCGCCACAAGTTGCTAAAATTATGGCTGCTGAATTGGGAGAAGATCAAGCTTGGCAAATTGACCAAGTAAAGGAATATGCACAAGTAACCTCAAATTATATTTTATAATCAATTAAAAAAATGATTATTAATTATTTAAAACCACATCTAATATTATGAAGAGCAAATTAATTTTAGCTTTAGATCAGGGGACTACGTCTTCTAGAGCGATATTATTTAATCATAATGGCGAAATTGTAAGGGTATCGCAAAAACCTTTTGAACAAATTTTCCCTAAACCGGGCTGGGTGGAGCATAACCCAAATGAGATTTGGTCATCACAAATTTCTGTAGCGGCCGAAGTTGTTGCACAAGAAGGAATTTCTGGTAAAGGAATCGCAGCTATCGGGATTACAAATCAAAGAGAAACTACTATTGTTTGGGATCGCAAAACCAGTAAGCCTATTTATAATGCTATTGTATGGCAAGATAGAAGAACTTCAAAATACTGTGATGAGTTAAAAGCTGCAGGTCATATTGATTTGATAAAAAAGAAAACTGGTCTGGTGCTAGATGCCTACTTTTCTGCAACAAAATTGAAATGGATTTTAGATAATGTGGAAGGTGCAAGAGAAAAAGCAGAAGCAGGAAAATTGTGTTTTGGAACTGTTGATTCTTGGTTAGTTTGGAAACTTACTAGAGGTAAAATGTTTATCACGGATGTTTCTAATGCAAGTAGGACTATGTTATTAAATATTCACACTTTAGAATGGGATGAAGAGTTATTGACATTGTTTAACATTCCAAGAGCTATTTTACCAACGGTAAAAGAAAGTAGTGAAATTTATGGAACAACAGCTACTACCTTGTTTTCAACTAAAATTCCAATTTCAGGTATTGCGGGTGATCAACAAGCTGCTTTGTTCGGACAAATGTGCACTAAGCCTGGAATGGTAAAAAATACGTATGGAACGGGATGCTTCCTATTGATGAACACAGGTAAAAAAGCAGTTTACTCTAAAAATAATCTATTAACTACAGTTGCCTGGAAAATTGGTGGGAAAACCACTTATGCCTTAGAAGGTAGTGTATTTGTTGGCGGTGCAGCGATTCAATGGCTACGTGATGGTTTGAAAATGGTTAAAACTGCTCCTGGAACAAATCATTTGGCAGAAACAGTAAGCGATAATGGAGGTGTTTATTTTGTTCCTGCGCTTACAGGACTTGGCGCTCCATATTGGGATCAATATGCGCGTGGTGTCATTATGGGTATTACCCGTGGCACAACAGATGCCCATATTTCTCGTGCAACACTAGAAGGTATTGCTTTTCAAGTATATGACATTGTGAAAGCTATGGAAGCTGATGCAGGAGAAAAAAGTATTGAATTAAGAGTTGATGGAGGTGCGGCAGCAAGTAATTTGTTAATGCAGATTCAATCAGATTTATTCGGATTTAAAATAATTCGTCCTAAAACTTTGGAAACCACTGCGTTAGGAACAGCTTATTTAGCTGGTTTAGCGGTTGGTTATTGGGATAGCGTGGATGATATTCAATCCCAATGGATTATAGATAGAGAATTCTATCCAAAATTAGAGAAAGAGAAAGTTGAAAACCTGTTGCATTACTGGCATAAAGCAGTAAAATGTGCTCAAAACTGGATCGAAGAATAAAAAACCAACCCATTAATTAGAAATATTCAAATTATGACTTCAATTTTTATAGCAGAAATATTAGGCACCATGTTACTTATTTTATTGGGTAATGGAGTAGTAGCCAATGTCGTATTAAAAGGAACAAAAGGAAATAATTCAGGCTGGATTGTCATAAGTACAGGATGGGCTTTGGCTGTTTTTGTTGGGGTAGTAGTTGCAGGACCCTATAGTGGAGCTCATTTAAATCCAGCAGTAACAATAGGTTTAGCGGCAGCAGGTAAACTTTCTTGGAATTTAGTTCCAGAATATTTAGCTGGTGAAATGGTTGGTGCCATGTTAGGTGCGTTTTTAGTATGGTTATTTTACAAAGATCATTTTAAAGTAACGGAAGATGAAGTTGGTAAGCGGGCTTGTTTTTGTACTGTGCCAGCTATTCCAAATACGTTTTCAAATTTAATTAGTGAAATTATAGGAACCTTTGTTTTAGTATTTGTAATATTTTACTTAGCTGGGCCAGAACTATCTCTTAAAGGTGGTGCAGTTGAAATGGGTGTTGTTGACGCAAGAGCTGTGGTAGGTTTGGGTTCTATTGGTGCAGTTCCTGTTGCATTTCTTATATGGGCAATAGGTTTGTCATTAGGAGGTACAACTGGATATGCAATTAACCCTGCGCGTGATTTGGGTCCCAGAATTATGCACGCTATTTTACCTGTAAAAGGAAGTAGCGATTGGGGATACGCTTGGATTCCCATTGCAGGACCTATTATTGGGGCTGTTGCTGCGGCAATTCTATTTTCATTTATTTAAAATAGTAGATAAATGTCACATAATATTTAAGATTACTCCAAATCAATAAATTCAAAAATTTTTAATTTTTTTTAAACTTAATTTTTAATACCATGAAAAAAACATTTTTTACAAAGCAAATTTTAGCATTATCGGTTATTTTTTTCCTCGCGTTTTCTTATGTAACGGAAGCGCAAACTTACAGAGAAATAAAAGGCTGGTCTGCAGAAGTTAACAATCGGTTAGAGAGTTTTTTAAACGCTACCATAACAATGAAAGAAAGAAAAATCTCAGTTTTTGATTGTGATGGAACTCTTTTTGGGCAAGTTCCACATTATTTGGCCGACGAGGCTGTTTATAGTTATGCGCAAAAAACTTATGCCAATAAAAATGATGAAGTATCTAAGCATAAAATGGCTCTTATTGATGAAATGTTAAATGGAGATAATGTAGGAGGATCGTATGTAGAAAATAGAATTCGTTTTTTTGCAGGCTTAACACCAGAACAAATTTCGATTATTGGATCAGACTATTTTCATGACATGTATCAATCAAAATTCTATCCTGAAATGAAAGAATTATTGGCGAATCTTGAAGAATATGGTATTGAGATATGGGTTCTCACTGCATCTCCAGAATATTTATATCAAAAATTTGTATCTGAGGAATTAGGAATTCCAGTAGATAGAATCATAGGTGTGAAATCAGTTGTTAAAGATGGAAAAACGACAGATCAATTGGTTGTCCCTACCCCACAGGATGGAGGAAAGGCTGAGACGATTCAAACTTATATAAAAGGAAGACCAATTTTTGTTGGAGGTAATTCAAGAGGTGATATGGAAATGATGAATGAATCAGTTGGAATTAAATTTATTGTTAATGCAGATAACGTAAAAGTTAGAACTAGCGAAGAAGATGGTCCTATGAAAGGTTTTACCGTAGCATCTTATTGGCAAAAAGAAGGGGCAATAATGGTTCATTGTAAAGATGTTAATGAAGGAAATTATAAATATGTTTCTAAGGAGTGGAAAGTGAAACCTAACAAAGAAACGTTAAAGTAAGAATTATATAACGTAGTATAGATTATAGAAAAATGAAAAAAATTATTTTAGCTTCAATATGTTTGTTTTTATATGCAAATATAAGTGAAGCACAAGAAGTTGTTGCTAAATCAAAAAATTCTTCATTAAGTTGGGAGACTGCTGATGGAGCTTTTAGTTGGAAACTTTCAGGACGTTTTTATTTCGACGCCGCTAAATATTTTGATGATAAAACCGATTTAGGCAACGGGTCTGAATTAAGAGATTTTCGTTTAGGCGTTGAAGTTAAATTTGAAAAAAATTGGTTGGCTAAAATTGATGCTGGTTTAGCAGGAGGGGTAACTGCAGCAAAGGATATTTTCTTGCAATATGGTATTGATAAAGTCTCATATGTAAGAGCTGGTCATTTTGCAGAACCGTTTGGGTTAGATTATATGGAGAGTTCAAAAGCTACCAAATTTTTAGCCCCAAATAGTGCAACTGAAGCATTTGCTCCAGGAAGAAAAATTGGGATAGAGTATGTTAAATGGGGTAATAAATACTGGCTAGCTGGTGGTTTATTTGGAGATAGTGACTTAAATAATACAAACTCAGGTGATGAGGCCTATGCAGTTACTGGTCGTTTCGTATTCAAACCTATAATAAAAGAAGGATCAATTGTTCATTTAGGATTGGCTGGAACTTATAGGACGGCAGATGCTGTTGGATTTGATGCTGATGGGAATGAATTAGCGAAAACTATTAGATATCGCAGTAGAGCTGAGACTCATGTGGAGGGCAGAAGATTTATTGACGCAAAGATTACAAACGCTGCGGCTGAGACTAAATATGCTGTTGAATTTATAGGAGCCTTAAAATCTGTCGCTTTGCAAGCGGAGTATTTTGGAGCCTCAGTAAATAGAGAAGATAGTTTTAAAACATACACATCTTATGGTTGGTATGCCCAAGCTGCATGGCAAATTACAGGTAAGAATTATAAATACTCTAATTCTTGGTCTCGTTTATCAGACCCAGAACCTAAAACTTTGGAATTAGTAGTTCGGTATAATGAAGTGGATTTGAATGATTCAGGTGCAAATATCTTTGGAGGTTTACAAAAAGATATTTCAGTTGGATTAAATTACCATGTAAATAAATCAGTAAAATTAAGACTTAATTATTCGAATATAGATCTAGAGGAATATGC
>JAQVGD010000150.1 GCA_028696945.1 Lutibacter sp. | reverse complement strand
CAAATGAAGAAGTTATAAAGAAATATGTTCAAAGTCAAGGCAAAGATCAGCAGTATCAAAAGATACACAAGTCACAGCTTAAATTGTTTTGATACCTCGTACCCTTGGGTCGAGGTAGTTCATTAAACCCAACATCGGTTTGTTAGGCAAGTTAAATTTAGATTTTTTTTTTACTTTGGGGGGTAATTATGTTATTTTATTTAAAATGAAATAATGGATTTCTAAAAAGTATAAAAGGATTTTATGATTAATTGCGTTGTAGCATTCAATTGTATTTAAAATGTTTTTCTACACCACTAAACCTTTTTGACCCAAGTGATTTAAGTTTTTTTTTGTATGCCATAAGGTAAATTTGTCAATTTTTATATTACATAAATATCCCGTGAAGGGATTGGAAGTGGAAGATAACAGTAGCTTTCGGAGAAGGTTTACCTGAACAACTTTAACAAACTATCGATAAAAATCCGTATCTTGCACGTTGTTTCCATAGGGATGAATTCCGCTTTAAGAGTGAGTTTCATTCCAAAATTCAGAACCCAAAATTATTAAAAAAGAAGGTTTGATATATGGGCGAAAGCTGAAATCTTAAAACAATAAGAGTGCGGCTTTTTTGCTCTTAGAAATTTTAGATATGAATCGATTTTACAATACAATCTTTAAGGCCAAGAATAAAACTTATTTTAAGGGAATTAACAGACTATTATTCGGAAAACCATATAGCCTTGCCAGAGTTTTGGCTATTCATATCGTGGTAGGTTTACTCAAACTGTTTTATGTAATGGCTGGAATCCAGGAACTGGATTATGAAGAGGTACAATATTGGACTTGGTCTAAACATTTGGATATTTGGTATTATTCCAAACCGCCCTTAATTGCTTATTTAAACTGGTTCAGCACCCGACTTTTTGGAGTCCACGAATGGAGTGTCCGACTAAACGCCGTGTTCCTTAGCGTACTGACGGCTATAGCAGTATATTATTTGGCACTGAAACTTTATCATTCTGCCCGTTTGGCTTATTATTCCAGTATTCTTCTTTTGCTATTTCCTGGATTTGTCTATGTATCCATGTATTTTACTACCGATGCACCCCTCGTTTTATTTTGGGTGCTTAGCTGTCTGTATTTTTGGAAGGCCATCAAAGAAGAAAATGGAATGAAAAACTGGCTGTTGACAGCACTTTTTGTAGGGCTGGGACTGCTTTCCAAATATGCCCTCTTGTTTTTTTATCCCATATCCTTTCTATATCTGTGGCGCTATCATAAAGAGAAATTAAGGGAAAAAGGATATTATTTATTTGTTTTTCTTTCGCTGCTTTTTCTTATTCCATTTGTAATTTGGAATATACGATATAACTGGGTTGGTCTAGGCCACGTAGCGCAACTGTCAGGACTCTTTAGGCCTTCCAATACTTTCAACTTTCTAAAAGCTATTTTAAGACAATTGGAATTTTTAGGCGGACAGGTGGTAATGAATTTACCTCTTCTGTTACTCCTTATCTTTAGAGCAAAATATAAGGAGGTCAAAGTTATTTCACAAGAAGCCGATCGCTTTCTCATTTTTCAAGTTGCCATGGTATTCTTTATGTTCTTTGGCCTTAGCTTTTTTAAACGAGTGAATATAAATTGGCTTTTGTTTGCATATATTCCAGTATATATAGTAGCTGCCCGAATTTTTATTAGCCAACCTTTTTTTAAAGGTCTCAAGATAGGTTTTTCAATAATAGCTTTTCTTTTTACGCTATTTTTCCTTCAACCCATTTTAGCAACCCGAGATGCACCTCTTTCCAAAGTTGTTTCGGGCAAAGTAGATTCCAACAAAAAACTTCGTGGGTGGGCTGAATTAGCCTTGGTTGCCGAAGGTAATTTGGGTTTTCCTAATAATAATTCATCGATGATTTTTACTGAATCCTACCGTGTCGCCTCCGAACTTTCTTTTTATATGGACGGAAACCCTGATGTTTTTTGTCTGCCCGTTCCAGACCGCAAAATGCATCAATTCGATATTTGGGGACTACCAGAGAAAGATTCACTGATTAACCAAAGGGCATTGTTGGTTACTACAAAGCCAATGGAAAGCTATGGATGGGAGTCGCCTCCCGATAATCTAATACGTTTGGACAGCCTAACCCTACATTATAAAAAACACCCAACAGGTACTTATTACTTTTATCTTTTCAATGATTTTTATAAGATAGAGGGAATTGAAACCACCCTAAAACGCAACTAAACGATTTTTGCCAAATCCGTAGTTATGTATCTCATCCAAACCATAGTAGTATGTGGATGTAACTGGTTTTGTTTAACATAGTGTTTCGTTGTTTGTGCTGTGCTCACTATAAAAGCTTAGTTGTTGGGTAAAGTTTGTATTTGTTGATTATTTCTTCTTTTATAGGATTAACTAATTCCCAAGCAATTTGCATAACTGCAGGATATGCTGGAATGTTGTCAAATCCTTGTAAACTTTCATTTACGTTAAATTGAAGAATATCACTTTTTTAAAGGATTTATACAATTTCCATAAATCATCAATAGTAGAATTTTGTCCAATCGTAATTAAACTTGATAGGATTAAAAATAATGTAAAAAAATCCCTCATAATTGTTATTTTGTTGAGTGCAAGTGGTTTTCTGCTATTTTGCCAAAACTTAATTTATAGGTCTGCCTAAACCTTCTCAATCCACTCATTTTTGGCTAGTTTAGTCTGACAAATATCGATCTCTGGCTATTTTATTTTTACTAAATTTTAACAATTCTTTTTAATAAAACCAACATTGGTTGTTAGGCAAGTTAAAATTAGAATTTCTTTTATTTTGAGGAAATTCTGCTATTTTATTTAAAATAAAACAATACACGATTATGGCTTAGTTTTCTTCCTTTTTCGTTTATTTTGGCAATTTATTCTTTATAAAAGTGCGGCACTTCCTAAAATTGCACCAAAAACAGCTATCAATAGAATAATGCCAATTAGTGAAATCACTAAACCTGCAATAGCTAATCCTTTTGGTGTTTTAAAAACTCCTACAAAGGAGAAGATTAAACCTAATAACCAAATAATCCAACCCAAAACTGGTATCCAACCTAAAAATAATGCAATTAATGCAAGAACGAAACCTGCAGTTCCAATTCCATTTGATCGTTTTTCAGTTTGATTGATAATTATTGTCTGCCCTGATTGGCTTTCTGAATTTTGAGAATCTTGAGTCATAATTTTTCTTGTTTTATTGTCTTTACTCTTACGGCTTTTCGAATTACATCTTATTTTTTGAGAGATCGCGAACCTCTACTATTATTTTTTTGTTTGTTCTAACGAACAGTTAAGAACTTTCAAGCCGAATTATCAAGAGCTCTCTTGTCTTCCCGTGTCCGCTGTGCTGCCGTTTAAACTTGTACATAACTTATAGTTTAACAAAAGCATTTTAATCCACTCATTTTTGGCTAGTTTAGTCTGACAAACATCGGTCTCTGGCTATTTTATTTTTACTAAATTTTAACAATTCTTTTTAATGAACCTAACATTGGTTTATTAAGCAAGTTAAATTTAATATTTTTATTTATAATGAAGGTAAATAAGAAGTTTTTTTCAAAATAAATTTAGGAATCTTAAAACGGTGCTACTGGTTTCTTAAATAATCTTTAAATTTGGATGAAATAAAAATAAGAATCATGAAAAAATACAGCATACAAAAATCGCCGTTTGTAGTTCCTACCACCGATGGAAAATTAATAGAAGAACATTTTGGTCATACCACCCAGCAAGGGGAATTAAGTTTGGCGCATATGATTGCACCGTCAGGTTGGAGCGAGCCATTTCAAACACCTGATTTTGAAGAATACACTTACATTATAAAAGGTAAAAAACAATTTAATATTGAAGGGGAACTCGTTGTTTTGGAAGCGGGACAATCCATTAAAATAAATAAAGGTGTGCGGGTTCAATATTCAAATCCGTTTGACGCGGAATGTGAATACTTATCGGTTTGTACACCTGCTTTTTCTGTTGCCTTGGTAAATAGGGAAGTGGATTGATGCGATTATTAATTAGTGCCTAGAGTTTGGAGTGCCTACGTTAAAAGTCCTTAATCTGACTGATTTTTTAACCGCAAATGCCGTAAGGAAAAAATCGCAAATTGCGCAATAAATAAAAAATCAACAATGATTAAACATAGTGATTTTGGCAAATCCTTTGCGAACTTTGCGTAAACCTTTGCGAAATTAGCGGTTAAATAACGAAATTATTTTCTTTTCTTTCACAGGCTAAAAGCGTATTTTTCATTAACATCGCAATGGTCATTGGGCCAACGCCGCCAGGAACTGGCGTAATAAAAGAAGCTTTTTTGCTCACGCTTTCAAAATGTACATCGCCTGCCAAACGGTAACCACTTTTTTTGGTGGCGTCTTCAACCCTTGTAATGCCCACATCAATAATGGTTACACCGTCTTTTACCATATCACCAGTTAAAAACTCAGGAATGCCAAGAGCAGCAACAATAATATCGGCTTGTAAGGTAAATTCTTTTAAATTTTTGGTGCGGCTGTGCGTAATGGTAACGGTGGCATCGCCGGCTTTGCGTTTCTGACTCATTAAAATACTCATTGGTCTGCCCACAATATGGCTTCTTCCAATAACCACTACATGTTTTCCTGAAGTTTTCACATGATAACGCTCCAACAATTCTAAAATCCCAAAAGGTGTTGCAGGTAAAAAGCACGGCATATCCAAAGCCATTCTTCCCACATTGGTTGGATGGAATCCGTCCACATCTTTGTCTGGATCCACTGCATTGAGCACTTTCTGTTCGTTAATATGTTTTGGCAACGGCAATTGAACGATAAATCCGTCGATGTCGTTATTGTTGTTTAATTTTTCAATTTCGTGCAATAAGGTTGCTTCGGTTGTTTCACTTGGAAGTTCAATCAATGTTGAATTAAATCCCACCAAATGGCAGGCTTTTACTTTGCTGCTGACATACGTCATGCTTGCGCCATCTGTTCCAACCAAGATTGCAGCCAAATGCGGTGTTTTTTTTCCTTGTGCTTTTAATTGTTTTACCGATTCGGCAATTTCAACTTTTAAGTCATTCGATGTTTTTTTTCCGTCGAGTAAAATCATTCTTTTTAAGTTTTCAGTATTCAGTATCAGTATTCAGTTTCTATAACCTGAACTTTATCAAATGAATACTTTTGATTGTTAATTCTTATCCGTATTTTATGCGAAAAGTAGTTATTTAATATCTTATTTCTGCCAACTGCGACTGAATACTGCAACTGAACATTGCCAACTTACTTCCCAATCCCCTTCATCATTTGCATCATTTGTTTACCGCCACCGCCTTGCATCATTTTCATCATTTTGCTCATTTGGGTAAATTATTTCAACAGCTGATTTACTTCTTGTATGGTTGTTCCAGATCCTTTTGCAATCCGTTTTTTTCGAATGGCATTAATGATGGTAGGTTCGCTTCTTTCCGCTGGCGTCATAGAGTGAATGATGGCTTCAATACCTTTAAAAGCATCGTCATCCATATCAATATCTTTCATCATTTTTCCGGCACCAGGAATCATTCCCATCAAATCTTTCATATTTCCCATTTTTTTAATTTGCTGAATTTGTTTCAGGAAATCATCAAAACCGAACTGATTTTTTGCAATTTTCTTTTGAATTTTACGAGCTTCTTCTTCATCATATTGTTCCTGGGCGCGTTCCACCAATGAAACAACATCACCCATTCCCAAAATTCGCTCTGCCATACGGTTTGGATAGAAAACATCAATTGCTTCCATTTTTTCACCCGTACCTACAAATTTAATGGGTTTATTTACAACAGTTTTAATGGACAAAGCTGCACCACCACGTGTGTCGCCATCTAATTTGGTCAATATAACTCCATCGAAATTTAAAATATCATTAAAAGCTTTTGCAGTATTTACAGCATCCTGACCAGTCATAGAATCTACCACAAAAAGGGTTTCTTGCGGATTAACAGCCTTGTGGATATTTGAAATTTCAGCCATCATCGCTTCATCAACAGCCAAACGACCTGCGGTATCTATAATTACCACGTTTTTGCCGATTGCTTTTGCATGTTTTAGGGCGTTTTTAGAAATTTCTACTGGATTCTGATTGCCTTCTTCGGCATAAACTTCAACCCCAATTTGTTCTCCGACAACTCTTAATTGGTTGATGGCGGCTGGACGGTAAACATCGCAACCTACTAATAAAACCTGTTTGTTCTTTTTTGTTTTTAAATAGTTTGCCAGTTTACCAGAGAAAGTTGTTTTCCCAGAACCTTGTAAACCAGACATTAAAATAATAGTTGGTGTACCAGATAGGTTAATGCCAACGGTTTCGCCACCCATTAATTCGGTTAATTCGTCTTTTACAATTTTTACCATCAATTGCCCTGGATTTAACGTTGTCAATACGTTTTGTCCTAAGGCTTTTGCTTTTACGGTATCGGTAAAGTTTTTGGCTATTTTAAAGTTAACATCGGCATCTAAAAGTGCTCTTCGAACTTCTTTTAGTGTTTCCGCAACATTTATTTCTGTAATTCTTCCGTGTCCTTTCAGGGTGTGAAAGGCTTTATCTAATTTATCGCTTAAATTATTGAACATAGTCGTTTACCTCGTTTTTAGAATGGACAAAGATACTAAAATGAACTTAATTTCTTTTTATTTCATTCAAATCATTTTCAGCAAAAAAAGAGATAAATGAGTTGATGTTTCTTGAAGAAGAACTAAATAAGTGCATAGAGTTTGGTGTGCCTAAACAAAAAATGAGATAAGAAATGCTTCTTGGTGCTTTTTTAGATTTCCCCTTTGAAGGTTAGTGGGCTACAAACTTAATGGAAGTCGTATTTACGCAATACCGCTTTCCTGTGGTATCTTTTGGTCCGTCATCAAAAAGATGTCCTAAATGTCCGCCACAAGAAGCGCAAACAATCTCTGTGCGAACCATTCCATGACTTCGGTCTGTTACATAATTTACGGTTCCTTCAATAGCATCATCAAAAGAAGGCCAGCCACAATCCGATTTGAATTTGCTGTTCGATTCAAAAAGTTGCAATCCACAGGCGGCACAATGGTAAGTTCCTTTTTCAAAATGAGCGGTGTAACCAGCTGCTTCACTTGGACGGTCAGTTCCTTTTTGCCTTAAAACCTGATAAGCTTCAGGAGACAATATTTTTTTCCATTCTTCTTCCGTTTTAACCACTTTTTTAACCATAACTTTTTTGTTTTTTTCTTGTGAATGACCATTGCATCCAAAGAGTGTTATAAATATGAATGCTAAAGATAAATTTTTCATGCTATAAATTTCTGTTAATAAATTCAACAATTCGATTGATTACTTTGGAATCTTTCAAAATACGGCGATGTCCCAAACCATTGGTAATTAAAATTTCGCCTTGTTCTAAATTTTGTCGAATATGGTGTGCACAACTTACAGGCACATCATTATCTTCTGTGTCATGCAGCACTAAGATAGGGATTTTAACCGATTTTGCAGCAATATATGCGGAATAATTATCGATATCTTCTCCAAATTTATTAAAAAAATACTGCTTTATTTTATCGACCATTATCGGTTTTAGCTGAATCTTTTCCACAAATTCTTTAATAATATCTGTAATCACATCTCCTGAACCTATCACAATGGCCTTTTTTAGGTTTAATCCTTGTTTAATGCCATTTAAAACCGTCATTCCGCCTAGGGAATGTCCGATGGCAATCTCAAAAGGACCAAATTCTTTTTCCAAAAACAAGGCGGTTTTAACAAATTCATTCATCATCGTTGTTTTTCCTGTTGATTTTCCATGCGCAGGAGCATCAAAACTTATTGTCATAAAACCATTTTCCAGCAACTTGTCGGCAATTTTAAAAAGTTGTGTGCCTCTGCCGGACCAGCCGTGAATCAAAAGGACTTTTCTTTTTGAATATCCGTAGGAATAGACCATCACTTCTTGATTTAATTCAGGGATCAAA
>JAQVGD010000011.1:14896-33949 GCA_028696945.1 Lutibacter sp. | reverse complement strand
CTTTATATTTGTTTATTGCCATATCAAACATTATAACCATTATATCATGAAAATTTCTTTCCTAAAACTATTCATCCTTACATTCTTATTTATGTTGATTTACAGCCCTATATTGGCTATAGACATTACCGACACTCGCTTGCTATCTGAGCCAGCCATTAGTAAAACCCATATCGCTTTTATTTATGCAGAAGACCTTTGGATTGCCAATAAAGATGGTTCCAATCCAAGAAGATTAACTGTGGATGAAGGCGTGGAATCAAATCCTATTTTTTCTCCAGACGGCAGTATGATTGCTTTCAACGCACAATACGATGGCAATACAGATGTGTATATTGTACCTGTTTCGGGCGGTGTTCCAAAGCGTCTTACTTGGCATCCCTATAGTGATTTAGTTAGGGGATTTACGCCAGATGGCCAACAAGTTTTGTTTAATTCTCAACGCAATATCTTTACCAACAGATATTCCCAACTATTTACTGTTGAAATTGCCAACGGAAAAGTAACAACATTAGACATTCCAAATGCTTTCTGGGCTTCTTACAGTCCGGATGGCAACCAAATCGCTTATACACCAATTGCTGACAGGTTTAAACAGTGGAAGCATTATCGCGGTGGCACCACCAGCAGAATTTGGATTTATGAAATTAACAATCATGCGGTAGCCGAAATCCCAAAACCTGTGGAAGGCAGCAACGATACCCAACCAGTTTGGATAGGTAAAAATGTTTATTTTATAAGCGACAGAAATGGAGAATTTAACCTTTTTAGTTATGAGCAAGACAAAAAAGAAATCAAGCAACTGACCGATTTTAAGGATTTTCCAATTATAAACATTTCAGCTTCTGAAGGGGAAATCATTTTTGAACAAAACGGATATCTTCATATTTTTAATGTTTCCAGCGGAAATACTTCAAGAATAAAAGTGGGCATCGCCACCGATTTATTAGAGCATAGATCTAGATTTGTGACAGGCAATGATTATATCCGCAGTGTAAACATCTCTCCTTCTGGTGCTCGTATGGTGGTAGATTTTAGAGGAGAAATTATCACAATTCCTGCTAAAAAAGGCGATCCGCTAAATTTGACAAATACACCGGGAACACATGAAAAATATCCCGCCTGGTCAACAGACGGAAAACAAATTGCCTATTTCTCTGATGAAAGTGGTGAATATGCGCTGCATATTAAAAATACGAACGGTGAAGGAGCTACCAAAAAAATTGCTTTGAATGGTTCGGGATTCTATGCAAACATTCATTGGTCTCCCAACAGCAAGAAAATCACTTTTGCAGACAATAGCCGAAGCCTTTATCTCATGGATATTTCCAGCGGGAAATCCACCAAGATTGCTACCGATGCTGTTTATCTCCCAGGCGCATTTCGTGAGCTTTTTGGTAGTTGGTCAGCAGATTCAGGCTGGATTTCATACACCATCATCACTGAAACTAATTTTGATCAGGCTTATTTATACTCATTAACTGAGAATAAATCCTATCCAGTTTCTGATGGTTTATCAGATGTCAGCAATCCTGTTTTTGACCCAAGTGGCAAGTATTTGTATTTGTTTGCTTCTACAGATGCTGGGCCCGTTGTTAACTGGTTCGACCTTTCCAATCAGGATATGGCACTAAGCAATTCCTTGTATCTCATCACTCTTCAAAAAAATACAGTTTCGCCATTTGCCAAGGAAAATGATGTAGAAGAAACTGTTGATAAGAGCAAAGAAGAAGACAAAAAAGAAGATAAAAAGGAAAATACAAATATTCCTCCGCTTAACATTGATTGGGAAGGGATTACAAACAGAATTGTTTCAATTCCTATACCTTCAGGCAATTACAGAAGCCTGCAAGTCCCAAAAGAAGGCGAATTGTATTATTTGGCAGAAACTTCAAATGATGACAAAACAATGCTTCATCAATATGACCTGAAGAAAAGAAAAGACGAAGTCATTATGCCCGCTGATGATTATATAATCGCCGCTAAAGGAACCAAAACCCTATACCAAATTAAAGATACATGGGGAATTGCCGATACTGGGAAAAAACCAGAAGATGATGCCATTGTGAATACCAATAACGTACAGGTAAAAATTGAACCACTTGCTGAATGGTCCAACATTTTTGATGAAGCTTGGCGCGTTAACAGAGATTATTTTTATGATCCTGGCATGCACGGTGCAGATTGGAACGCCATGAAAAAGAAATATGCGACTTTTCTTCCTCATTTGTCCTGTAAAAATGATCTTTACCGAGTTATGGAGTGGATGTTCAGTGAATTGTCTGTTGGTCATCATCGTTTTTCGAGTAAAGGCGATAGCATGGTAGAAATCAAAAATATTCCAGGGGGACTTTTGGGAGCAGATTATGAGGTTGCGAACAACCGTTATCGCATCAAAAAAATTTATGGCGGATTGAACTGGACTCCAGAGTTGAGATCTCCTCTTACAGAACCAGGAGTTGATATTAAGGTTGGTGATTATATTTTAGAAGTTAATGGAAAAACGATTACGGCAAATGATAATTTCTTCAGTTTTTTTGAAAATACGGCTGATAAGTTAACTGTGCTAACGATCTCTTCAAATCCAACTATGACCAATGCAAGGAAAATTACCGTTACGCCAATTTCTTCGGAAATGTCTTTACGAAATCGGGATTGGGTGGAAGGCAATATCAAAAAAGTAAATGACGCAACCAATGGGCAGGTAGCTTATGTTTATGTGCCAAACACTACAACCCAAGGTCATGAATATTTCAAGCGTTATTTCTTTCCGCAAGCAAATAAATCCGCAATAATTATTGACGAACGCTTTAATGGCGGCGGCCAATTAGCGGATTATTATATCGATATTTTAAAACGTCCACTGCAATCGTACTGGAGTTATCGTTATGGAAAAGATCAGAAAGCACCTAACGCTTCCATACAAGGCCCAAAAGTTTTGCTGATAGATGAAACCGCTGGTTCTGGAGGCGATTATTTCCCTTATTTATTCAGAAAAAATGATTTGGGTACCATTATTGGAAAAACAACCTGGGGAGGTTTGGTAGGTATTTTAGGATATCCCGAGTTTATTGACGGCGGAATTGTCACAGCCCCAAATTTGGCTTTCTATGATGAAAAAGGATTTGGAATAGAAAACGAAGGCGTAGCCCCAGATATTGAGGTGGAACAATGGCCTGCAGAAGTTATTAAAGGAAAAGATCCTCAATTGGAAAAAGCCATCGAAGTTGTTTTGGAACAGTTGAAAGCCAATCCTCCCAAAAAGATGGAAACGCCGCCCTTTCCGGTTAAAACTAAAAACTAAATGACTGTTTGCACATTATAAAAGATGTAATTTTAAAATTAAGGATATGGCAAATTAACTCAAATCTGAGTTCATGCCATATCCTTTTATGGTTGAAGTGAAAAATATTCGTGCTATTTTATCTTTATTCTTATTGAAAATAATTCACTTAATTCGGTTTAATTATTCAGCATTACTTATGATATGATTGTGGTTTTTAAATATCTCATTCCGAAGAACTATTCTGGAATAACCGTTTTCCCTTTTATTTTCATCAGAAATAAGAAAAGTATCAATGATGTCTTGTTTTTAAACCACGAAAAAATTCATTTAAAACAGCAAATTGAATTGTTGTGGATTTTCTTTTTTGTTTGGTATTTTATAGAATACTGCATTCGTCTTCTTCAATATAAAAATCATGAATTTGCCTATAAGAATATCAGTTTTGAAAAAGAAGCTTATAAAAATGAGCAGGATTTGAATTATTTAGAATTGAGAAAAATATTCACTTTTTTAAGATATCTATAGCTTTTCTGTTCTTTTTTTAAACTTCATACCTCTTTTTTGGCTTTTTTATTATTTTTTTTGACAAAAATATCCAAAAGTCAAAAACTAAAAAATAGCCGATTAAATAATACTTATTAATTTTCGTAAATTGCGGCTTACAATTAAACATAAAATGGACATAATTACACCTTATAAACCAAAAAATAAAGTACGAATAGTTACAGCTGCTTCCCTTTTTGACGGCCATGATGCTGCCATCAATATTATGCGAAGAATTATTCAGGCTACTGGCGTAGAAGTAATTCACTTGGGACACGACAGAAGTGTTGAAGAGGTTGTGAATTGTGCCATTGAAGAAGATGCAAATGCCATTGCGATGACTTCTTACCAAGGCGGACATATAGAATATTTTAAATATATGTACGATTTGCTTCAGGAAAAAGGCGCTCCACAAATTAAAATATTTGGCGGCGGTGGCGGCGTAATTCTCCCAGAAGAAGTTAAAGAGTTGACGGCATACGGAATTACGCGGATTTATTCTCCAGATGACGGCAGAAGTATGGGTTTGCAGGGAATGATTAATGATATGATTTCGACTTGCGATTTTCCAACAGGTAAAATTGTCGATTTTTCTGTTTCCGATTTAGCGAAAAAAAATCCGATGCAATTGGCAAAAGCAATTTCTGCCGCTGAAAATTTCTCTGAAAAACATTCCGATTTCATCAATGAAATTAAAACGACATCAAAAAAATCGGAAACGCCTGTTTTGGGAATTACAGGAACTGGCGGTTCTGGAAAATCGTCTTTGGTTGATGAATTGGTAAGAAGATATTTAAAAGATTTTCCTGAAAAAACAATCGCCATTGTTTCGGTTGATCCTTCAAAAAGGAAAACTGGAGGTGCTTTATTAGGAGACAGAATTAGAATGAATTCCATAAAAAATGACCGCGTTTATATGCGTTCACTGGCTACGCGCCAATCCAATTTGGCCTTGTCGAAACATGTGAGTATTGCTGTTGATATTTTAAAAGTTGCCCATTTTGATTTGGTAATTTTAGAAACTTCGGGAATTGGACAAAGCGATACCGAAATTCTAGACCATTCTGATGTTTCTTTGTATGTGATGACGCCAGAATATGGTGCCGCAACACAATTGGAAAAAATCGACATGATTGATTTTGCTGATGTTATTGCGCTGAATAAATTCGACAAACGCGGTGCTTTGGATGCCTTGCGCGACGTAAAAAAGCAATACCAACGCAACCATCATTTATGGGAAAGCAGTGTTGATTCGATGCCAGTTTACGGTTCCATCGCATCGCAATTTAATGATCCGGGAACCAATGAATTGTATCAGGTGCTCATCAAAAAAATCAATGAAAAAACTGGCACTCACTTTAAAAGCACTTTTGAAGTTTCTGATAAAATAAGTGAAAAACAATTTATTATTCCACCAAACAGGGTGCGTTATTTGTCGGAAATAACCGAAAATAACAGGGCTTATAACCAGAAAGCAAAAAATCAAAAAGAAGTTGCGCAAAAATTGTTTGGAATTTATAAAACTATTTGTTCCGTTGCTAACGTCATTGCGAGGGAAACGAAGCAACCTCATCTGACAAAAATTGGCGTAAATGAAGAGCAGATTCTGAAACAAGTTCAGAATGACGACACAAAACTATTTCTGTCACTTTTATTCAAAGAATTTGTGCGGGTAAAAATGGATTTAAATCCACATAACTGGGAACTCATTTTAAACTGGGAAAGCAAAAAACAATCCTATAAAAATGAAGTCTTTTCTTTTAATGTTCGCGGAAAAGAATTAAAAATAAAAACACACAGCGAATCTTTGTCGCATACACAAATTCCGAAAATTTCTTTGCCAAAATATGAGGCTTGGGGCGATTTATTATTATGGACTTTGGAAGAAAATGTTCCGGGGGAATTTCCTTATACTGCTGGTCTTTTTCCATTTAAAAGAACAGGCGAAGATCCGGCAAGAATGTTTGCAGGCGAAGGCGGACCAGAGCGCACCAACCGACGTTTTCATTATGTGAGTTTGGGCTTGCCCGCAAAACGTTTATCCACCGCATTTGATTCCGTGACTTTGTACGGAAATGACCCTGATATTCGTCCGGATATTTACGGAAAAATTGGAAATGCAGGCGTTTCTATTTGCTGTTTGGATGATGCCAAAAAATTATATTCAGGCTTCGATTTAACCAATGCAATGACTTCAGTTTCTATGACCATCAACGGACCAGCACCAATGATGCTCGGCTTTTTTATGAATGCAGCCATTGACCAGGAATGCGAAAAATATATTGTTGCCAACGGACTGGAAAAAGAAACAGAAGAAAAAATAAAAAGCATTTATAAGAAAAAAGGGGTTGCCAGACCAGCTTATCAAGGCGAATTGCCAGAAGGAAACAACGGATTGGGTTTGTTGCTTTTAGGCGTTACTGGAGATGAAGTTTTACAAATTAATGTTTATGAGAAAATTAAAAAGGAAACGATTTCAACAGTTCGAGGAACTGTACAAGCCGATATTTTAAAAGAAGATCAGGCGCAAAATACCTGTATTTTTTCCACAGAATTTGCTTTGCGTTTGATGGGTGATGTTCAGGAATATTTTATTGCCAATAATATTACCAATTTTTATTCGGTTTCCATTTCCGGATATCATATTGCGGAAGCCGGTGCCAATCCAATTTCACAATTGGCATTTACCTTGGCAAACGGATTTACCTATGTGGAATACTATTTGTCGAGAGGCATGGATATTAATGAATTCGGCCCAAATTTATCCTTTTTCTTTTCCAATGGTGTTGACCCGGAATATGCAGTGATTGGAAGGGTTGCACGTAAAATTTGGGCGAAAGCCATGAAAGAAAAGTACGGTGCCAACGCAAGAGCGCAAATGCTAAAATACCATATTCAAACATCAGGAAGAAGTTTGCATGCGCAAGAAATTGACTTTAACGACATCCGTACAACCTTGCAGGCTTTATATGCCATTTACGACAACTGCAACAGTTTGCATACCAACGCTTATGATGAAGCCATCACAACGCCGACGGAAGAAAGCGTGCGCCGTGCCATGGCTATTCAACTGATTATCAACAAAGAATTGGGCTTGGCAAAAAATGAAAATCCGATTCAGGGTTCGTTTATTATTGAAGAATTAACCGATTTGGTGGAAGAAGCCATTTATGTTGAATTTGACAGAATTACGGAACGCGGGGGCGTTTTAGGCGCGATGGAAACCATGTACCAACGCAGTAAAATACAGGAAGAAAGTTTGTATTACGAAACCCTAAAACACAATGGAGAATTTCCAATTATTGGCGTAAATACCTTTTTAAGCAGCAAAGGATCTCCAACGGTTTTACCGCAGGAAGTCATCAGAGCCACAGAAAAGGAAAAACAATATCAAATCGCGGTAGTAAAAAACCTTAATAAAGGAAATGCTTCCACAGTAAAAGAGCATATTGCCTTGTTAAGACAAAAAGCCGTGAATAACGAAAATATTTTCGAACAATTAATGGAAGCTTGTAAGGTGTGCTCCATCGGACAAATTACGGACGCTTTGTTTGAAGTGGGCGGACAGTATAGACGAAATATGTAGTTTTTTTGTTTTTATCTGGTTTCAAGTTTATGGTTTCAAGTTTCAGGTTTCAAGTTTCAGGTTATTGAAGCCTAATTAACGTTGACCGAATTTGACATTTTATAACTTGGGTAATAACTTTAGGGAAATTAGGGCTTTCCCTTTTGATGTTTAAGTTTCTCAAGCATTTCCCCCATTTTTTCGTGCACTTTATTAATTGCTTTCAATGGACGAACCATCACTTTGAAACTGACGATTTTTCCTTCCTCGTTTGCTTCAATCATATCAATTCCATTGACGGTAACACCATCAATTATTGTGGTAAATTCTAAGAAAAAATTATTTTTATCGATGACTTGCTTAACGTAAGTGAAATTTGAATTTTCGCCACCGAAAACTTCCAATGCTGCCATTAAATAGATTTTGGTAATCATTTTTCCTTCTTGTGGTGTCCAAACAATAGGTGAGTAGAAAATAACATCGTTCGCCAAAAGTTCGTCTAGTATTTTAGGATTTCTGGTTTCTAAAAATTGGTGCCAGTTTTTTAATGTTGGGTTCATCATCGTTGTTTTATGTTTTTAATATTTGTTGATTAATCTTTACTGGTGCAGCTTGGAATTTAGTGTTCACAATTCTTAACATAAGTTATTTAAACAATCTTTGGTCAAATGAAAAACCATAAGAATTTACAATTTCAATAAGTTTAAAATCCTTGTGAAGAGGATTAAGAAGGTAGTTGACATCACCTTTTACAACTGCTGACGGAACTCTTAGCACACAATAATTATTTTGATTTATGAAGTCATCTCCAATTTTTTGGGTAGAAAATATGTGAGGAAATGAATCCCAATTGGAAGGAAGATTGCCATTCTCTATTTTTTCAATTTCTATGGAATCTGGAATATCGATTTCAATCATTAAATAATCATTGGGGATAAGCGCTAAATTTAAATGAACAGCAACTTCAGCCATTGCCAATGCACGGCTACTTGCACAGTAAATTATTTCTGTTCCTTTAGAATTCCATCTATTGACAGAATAAGAAGCCCCTTTTCCCGATAATTCTTTGGAATATTTTTTTCTGGACAATCTGAAAACTTTCATTAGACAAATATTCCTTGGTCAATTCTATTCAACTCATTCATAACCATTTCCTTTCCATAGGAGTCTTTTAACAACTCAATAGGTTTTAGGTTACCTAAAGCCAATGAAGGCGCATTTAACCAACTATAAAATTGTTCATTTGAGTCAAAAATATCTTTGCCCAAATTAGTTACCTCAGCAAGTTCAATAATTTTTTCAGAATGAATAGGCTTAAAAACAAACTCACTGTCCTTTTTATATCGTTGCAGTGATTTAGTGGATATGTCAAGGAAGCCAGCCCAATCACTCTCGGTGAATGGCGTAATATTTATAATCTCTTTAAAAAGCGAATAAGGAATTCCAAGTCTAATTGATTTTACAATGAGCATCCTGTCCGTAAAGAATTTTTTATACGTAATATTTTTACTGTGAATGCGTATTTTTCCGCTTTGTTCAATTTTTTTCAAATAGGCGTTTAAGGCTTTGTTTATTTGAACGTCGTTATTTTCTGTTAATTCAACCATAATATAGACATTTGTCTTCAAATATAAGACAGTTGTCTAATAAAACCAAAATATTTGAATTTTAATTTGTGATAACCTATTGTATGCGAACAAACAGAACTGTTTATCACTAAGAATCTCTGGAATTTGGATTTGCTTTTTTAAATTTGGCGATTGCTTATTATTGGCACGAAATGCAAAACTTCGCTATTGAGTTTGAAAAAGTAAATTTCTGTTGATTATTATGTTATAAATTTTTAATTACAAGATTTTAATTCATTTAATCATTTGTCAAGCGTTCAATTTTATCAATAAATGAATGGTATAATTCCCTTGGTACTTTTTTTATAATCCAAGTACTCAGCGCCAAAATGGTCGATTAGTGCACTTTCTTCAATTTTTATTCTTATAACAAAGGCAATTAAGATTAAGATAGTTAGCAATGCCAATGAAATCCAATTATTAAGAGAAATACCAAAACCAATAAATGAAAGTAAAGAAGCAGCATAAGATGGATGCCTTAAATATTTATAGAATCCGTCTTTTTTAAGCTTATGGTTTTGTTTTATGGTTACATCAACCGTAAAAAATTGTCCTAATTTAGCGATAATTATCAGCCTAAAAATGATTCCAATAAAAATTATAACCAGTCCAATGTATATAATATTAGCGTCCTTTGATAGTGGAAAATAGTACTTATTCGAGACAAAAACAGCCGTAAAATTGCTAATAATTATTATGATCCAAATAAGATAAAGAGAACCTTTGTCTGTATGCTTCTTGTCTGTATTTTTTGAACGAAGGAATCTGTTTATAAGAATTTCTGAAAGAAACCAAATACTATAAGTGATAACAAATATTAAATTCATGTTTTTTTATTTAATGTCTTTTAAAGAGACGTTTAACGGTAAGTATATAAAACGTGGACGGATGGCGTGGCAATCCACTATCAAGTTACACAAAGGTTGAAAAGGAATCCAACTCTTTAATTTACTGTCATTTCGTCTTTTCTTTATATACATCTTTATTGTTCACAGTTCTTTTATATATATATTCGCCGACAAAGCAAACAACGGTTATTGAAATCGCTAAAATAACTCCAAATCGGTTCGATGAATACTGTTGTACAATTAATATTATTAATGCGGCCAATCCTAAAGTAAATCCAGTTAATGGAATCGTTTTATTTCCGTTAATAGTCTTCGAAAATTTAAAGCCAATATAATTTACAGCTATAAAAATCAATATAAAACCAACACTACCGGCTGTGGAAATGCTTTCTAAATTCACTGAATTAACAAGAAGCAAGGTCAGGATGGTCGTAATCATTAATCCAACAGGATGATTCCACAAAAGACCAGTTAACTGGTGTGGAAGCTCATCATCCTCAGCAATTTCGTAACTTACCTGACTACCTCCATACAAAGTGGCATTTATTGCCGAAAAAGTTGAGATTAATGCAGCAATACTTATGATAGTAAAACCAATTTTCCCAACTATGGGCTTTGCAGCCTCTGCCAATACATAATCCTGTGCAATGGCAATTTTATTGAAGGGTAACGATCCTACAGTTACTGCAGCGATAATAATATAAAGAAAAATAACAAAAATAACAGAATAATAATATGCTTTCGGAACATTCATTTTTGGATTTTCAATATCAGGAACTGCATTTGCAATCAGTTCAAATCCTTCATACGCCACAAAAATTACCATCCCACCAGTAATAAGATGAATTGTGCTTTCCCAGTTTTGAGGTGATAATTGGGCCAGGTTCGGATTTCCAAACAAGCCATAAATTCCGAGTGCTACGAATGCAAGCAGAATTAATAGTTTAATAATTACTGCATAGGTTTCAATTTCCCCAACAATTTTAATGCTATAGTAATTTATGGCTGTGGCAATAATAATAATTCCACTTGCATAAAAATGAAAACTGATTGTTTTACTGTCAAATAAATGAAATAAATTTGGTGCATAAGAACCAAAAGCAGAAGCATAAAGTGACAGCATGATGATATAACTCAACCACAGTAAGTTGTTTATACCACCGCTAAAAATCGATTTACCAAAGCCCTGATTGACAAACTTTACTGTTCCTCCCCTGCTAGGAAATGCGAGAGATAATTTCACATAACTATAGGATGTAATTAACGCTAAAATACCTGCCAATAGAAATGCAATCGGAGTTCCTCCTTTGGCTAAAGAAACGGCCAGCCCTAAAACTGCAAAAATTCCACCTCCAACCATTCCGCCTATTCCAATTGCCATTGCCTCCTTTAGCCCTATTTTTTTATTCATTTATTTCGGTATTTCTTTTTTCCGTCAAAAGTCACTTCGAAATTTGAACGTAATGTGTGATAATTAATCAAGTTGTCAATATTTAGAATTTTTCAAAACAACAACGGTAATTTATAGGATTTGTGTGTCGTAAAAATCGTAATTTTTTTGGATGTACAATATTTCTATTGAATGTTTGCTGGTTTGTATTAGTTAAAATTTAAGCATAAATTTTATGAGGGGTTCGCCGTTTTATATTTTAATTTCCTATTTAATAAATGGCAACACTTTTTTAAACACATCCCTTTTAGAGTCACTAATAAGTTCGTATAAACACATTTCAACATTGGTAATGCTAGCTCCTTTTTCGGTTAGTTTATTCAAGGAAATATCAACACTATTTTTATTTCGAGATGATATACAATCAGCAACAACTTCTACATAATACTTTTTTGCCAATAAGCCCATAACTGTTTGATAGACACATATATGTGCTTCTATTCCACAAACTAGCCAATTGGTTTTTTTTAGTTTTGAGATTTCATTTTCAACCGCTTCTTCTTCTAGCGCATTAAAAAATCGTTTTTCAATAGGATTTTGATTTATTAATAGTTTCGATAATTCTGGTACAGTCTTCCCCAGTCCTTCAGGATATTGTTCAAGCCATATAATTGGTATTTCAAGTATTTGACAGCCTTTAATTAGTTTTTCAATATTTGTTATGAGTGTCTCACTTTCAAATACCATTCTAGCAAGTTTCCCTTGTACATCTACTAGAATTAGTCCTGTATTTTTATCGTTTATCATATTTCACAAATTATACACAACCAGTTTTTATACGATTTATGCGATTGGAAAATCGAAGATTTTTCGGTAGTAATAAATCGTTTTTTATATGTTTGTCGGTTCGTTATTTAGTTTAAAATATAAGCATAAATTTTATGAAGTGCTGCGCCTCGCTTTTTTTACTTATTCAAAGATTATCAATTTGTCAGTTTTTGGAATTTTAACAATGTGAAAAGGTTGAGTCATTATAGAAGTAGCGTCTCCTCCCAAAATATTTTCAATTGTTATAATTACCTTATTCTCGTTTTCTCTAATTTTTATAATATCAATTGAATGTCCTCCATTTCCATATATTTTATCAAAAACAGCAATTACAATAAAATTCGCAAAATCAATATCCGTTTCTGTAAATTCATCACTTACATAATTCACAGTATTCATTTTGCCAATCAATTCATTCCAAGAGTTTGATTCAGAGATTACTAAATCTTGCTTAATAATGTTTTCTTCTCCATTTCCGTAAAGATTGTTTTGTCCAATTTGAGTGAATTCAACTAAGTTCAATTCATCATCATTTTTATTGCAACTTGTCAATCCGATAATAATTGTGATAATTAAAATCGTGATTTTTGTTTTCATAACTCTATTAATTAAAAGGTTCAATTCGATAAAGTGCTACAACGTTTAGTATATCAAAAGTAGGCGATTTTGAAGCACCAAACTTTCAGTTAAGCAGAAAGTTGGATACGAGCTACAAGCCTTGATTTTAGTACTGTTTCGCCTATTTTTTATAAACTTGTTATTAGCCACAGTATTTATTATTTAATTTTAAAAAAGCGTAGTTTGTCCGTCAGAAATTCGGCTCTTATGCGTGAACTTCAATGGTTTTCCTTTTAATATTTCAATTTCTGAATTCTTTTTTAAGTAAGCGGTTACTTTACTTGCTGACCAATCGATGTTAAGTTTATCCACAATGCTTTTTGAATCGAATGTTCCTTTTTTTAGAAACTCTATTATTTTCTCTTCAATCCCATTTAATTCTGGTTCAGATACTATTTTATTAGATTCCGTTGAAATTTCATAATTCGTAGAATTTCCTTTTTGGTCAACTGCTTTCGCTCCTTTTGAAATTAAAATTCCATTTGCGTTTCTTTCTCTAGCATTTGGTTTCCTAACATAAATTGCTCTTCCTTTTCTTAATCCATCTATAACACCTGACCAAGTTCCACCTTTCTCACTTGATTCTGCCACATATATTTCTGAAGCCAATCCATAAATTATAGGATTTCTAGCCATTGCCAATTGAACACTCCAAGGAGCTTTTGGATAAAATGTGCTTAAAACTAAGACATCACCATCTATAATTTCTTTATAATATTTTTTAAACCCTGAATTGAATGTAGCGATACCTTGAGGTAATACTATAATGCTCTGACCTTTGTATTTTAAAGCTGAATCAAGTGCTTGTTTATCTACTCCTTTGGCAAACCCGCTTACTACTACTTTATAATCTTTTGAAGCATTTTTTGCAACATTATCTGTAAATTCTAATGAAACATCATTTGCTTTTCGTGAACCGACAATAGCAACAGATTTCTCTTTAAGGATTTGTAAGTTTCCTTTTGTGTAAATTACTGGTGGTGCCTGTGAACGACCAAGGTTTTTTTTAAGAATGGGCGAGTAGTCCTTTGAGGTTATTGGTAAGATATTATAACCTTGTTCTAATAAGTCTTCCACTAAAAAAGCATAGTTAGATAATTCGTTGAATGCACCTTTAAAAAGTTCAACTTCTGATTCCGTAAGGTCATATTTTTTGTCCCAATTTGAATAATCACTATGAAAGAAATCCATAATAGAATTTCCGCTTTCAAATAGCTTGACAATAATTTCATTTTTTTTCTTGGTTTTAACTTTGGGTGTATGTGCCAAGGCTAACCAATATGATAATTCTTTATCCATTTTTAATATTTTTATATATCTCCACCAACAGTTCTAGCAATTACTAATGGGGCTATTCTTTCTGCACCAAACCTTGATAAAACGCTTCCAATTTCTTTTATAGTTGCTCCACTGTCAAAAATATCATCAAAAAGGATAATTGACTTTCCTGTTAATTCATTAGGTTCAGAATAACTAAATTTATTGGAAACATTATAACTCTTAAGATAGCCATTTTTAAACAATTTTTGAGGTTTTGTTTGACTTGTTTTAATGAGTTTATGAGAAATTGGTATTTTTAGAACGCTTGATAGTTTTTCAGCAAAGTTCTTCACTAAATCACCCGATTCAGTAGGTGGTACATAAACTATAAGGTCGAAAGGTTCTTGTCCGTATTTTTTTCGAAAGGCCTTTAAAGTTAATTTTAATAGAAAATCTGGAAAATCTCCACCATTTTCGTATTTACATCTATGTAAAGCTGCACCAACACTTGAAACTCCATAGTAACTAGAAGCGACCCCATTTACAATTTTTGAACTTCGACTTTCAACTTTGAGTTCAGGAAAATAAGTTTCACGGAATTCAATAAGTTTTTGCTTTGTAAATTCTTTTATATTAATCTGATATTTTGAAAGGTCAGTATTGTCACAATTTTTATAGATTTTATGTGAACTGTCTCCGAGATAATCACATAAAAATTTCATTCTTGAATTATCAAGATTTACATATTCCAACATTGCATTTAACTCACGCAGTTTCAAATTCCTTAACTCATCAAAAGCATTGATGTTTAAATCTGGTGCATTAAATTGATATTCATATTTTTTTGACTTACCGTATATTACTTCTTTAATTATTCCTTGTTCGATTAAATCAGCTTTAATTACTCTTATTTGTGTTTGTTTCAAATTGGTGACTTTCATTATTTGACGTTCACCCAATTGTTCTTGTTTAAGCACATTAATTACTTTTTGATAATTTTTAATACTTGGTCTTCCACCGTCAATAAAAGCTTTTGGAAGTTTGTAATCTTCTTCAATTCCTTTTTCGTCTTTTGTTGAATTATAGAAAAGAATCAATTTTGTTAATTTCCCATCTCTTCCGGCACGTCCAATTTCTTGATAGTAGTGAATTGGAGAAGCTGGTATTTGTGTATGAATAATAAACCTTATATCTGATTTATCAATTCCCATTCCCAAGGCATTTGTGGAAATAACAGCTTTCCATCTGTTGTTCATTAATCCCTGTTCAATTTCAATTCGGGAGCTAGAATCAAGTCCTGCATTATATTCAGAAGTTTCAATACCAAGAAACTCGAACCATCTTGAATATATTTCTGTGTTTACTCTAGTTCCTGTGTAAATTATACCTGTTCCGTCAAGTTGAGTAATGTTTTCAGCCAACCAAAGCAATTTTTCATCTTCTGATTTCACTTTAATCACATAAAGCCCAAAGTTTTCTCGTATTAATTCACCCCTTAAAGTTTTAATATCTCCTGATATTTGTTTTTCAATATCGAGTTGAACTCTTTTCGTGGCAGTCGCTGTTGTGGCAAGTACAGGTAAACTTTGAGGAAGTAATTTTACAAGATTTATTATCCTCCTAAAAGCTGGTCTGAAATCGTGTCCCCAAACTGAAATGGTATGAGCTTCATCAATTACGACCATTGAAAGGTTCATTTTCCTTGTTGCATCAAGCCACTCTTGATTCTCTTGTCTTTCAGGAGCTATATATAGGATTTTAATTTTCCCATTTATTGCATCTTGAATTGTTTGAGTATTTTCTTCGGGCGATTGTTCAGAATTAATAAATTTTGCTTTTATACCTTTCTCATTTAGTCCTTTTACTTGGTCTCGCATCAAAGCAATTAAAGGAGAAAAAATTATTGTAATACCTTTAAATTGAGTTGCTGGAAATTGAAAGCAAAGCGATTTTCCAAAGCCTGTTTTTTCAATAAGTAGCATTCTTTTGCCTTGAAAAAGCATATCAATAGTTTCCCATTGTTCATCATAGAATTTGTCAAATCCAAAGGTTCGTTTGAGTTCTATTTCTGCTTGTTGTCTGTTCACTTCTCGGTTTCTTTTATATTGTGGCCAACTCATTATATCATTACAAAACATTCTATTACCCATAAAAATTTTGGTAATAATAAAATACTTCAATATTTAATAGCTCTTTTGCAATTTCAACGAATTCTCAAACACAAAATTTGAGTAAGTTAAAACTACTAAAAATATAAACACAAATTTACCTATTTCAAAAACAATTGAGATAAATGATTATTCAGGATTCTTTTGCTCTTCATTTAATTCTGTCTTTTCATTTTCTTCAGGTGGCGCAAAGTTTCCGTGTTCATCAAATAGTTTATCAAATTCTGGATTGTGGGAAAACACAAATTTTTCTGGTTGCGGACCCGTTTTTTTGAAGATGAAGGCAAAAATAAATCCGACAAAAAATCCTGATAAATGGCCTTCCCAAGAAATTTGTTCTTCAATAGGGAAAATGTACCAAACAGTGCTTCCATATAAAAAAACGACAATTAAAGATACTGCCGCCAATCGATAATATTTTCGAAAAACGCCGCTAAAAAAAATAAAACTCACCAAAAAATAAACCACGCCACTGGCACCAATATGATAGGATGGACGTGCAAAAGTCCAGGTTAAAAACCCAGTTAAAAAAATTCCCCACAACAATACTTTTGTAGCAATACCTTCATAAAAATAATACAAACTCGCCAACATTACCAATAAAGGAATTGAGTTGCTAAACAAATGTTCAATACTGCCATGAAGAAAGGGCGAAAAAATAATGCCGCGTAAACCCTGTAATGTTTGTGGATAAATACCAAAATCGTTAAAATTTATCTTGAATTTTATTTCCAAATAATACACCAGCCAAATTGAAAAAACGGCAATAACAGGAATGCTGATAAATTTTCGGGGGAATATGGATTTACTTTCTGGCATTGACAATTTTGAATTATGAATGGATGAATTTATTAAAATTTTCTATCAATTACGTTGTTGTACAATAAAAATTAATTAGAAAAGATTCATCTCAATCAAAATTGGACTTGATAAACAGTTCGCCTCCCGAAAAATCGGGACTAACTTTCTGATACTAAATTTTAAGGGAAATAAATTATTCACCTACCTGCCACCGGCGCGTTTTTAATTAGTAATTAAACCTGAGTATTCTATGATAAAAAGCAATAAAAAATTATAAAAAAACAAACCCAGAACCCAAATATTTTTTAACCGCAAGTAACGCAAAGTAAAACCGAAAAGAGTGCCAACAAAGTTTAAATTATTCATTTTTAATTATTAATCGTTAATTAAACTTGCATTAGGAATAGGAGCCCTTCGACTACGCTCAGGATAAACTTCTCCTTTTTTATTTTTCATAAAAAAGATTTAACGAATAGCCCGACACAAATGTAATGCAGTGTAATGCCCAACAAATTATTATGCTTATTTTTACGCTATGAATGAGCCATTAGCAGAACGCATCCGTCCGAAAACCTTAGATGATTACATTAGCCAGCAGCATTTGGTGGGGAAAAACGGTGCGTTAACCGAGCATATTAAGCGTGGCATTATTCCTTCGTTGATTTTTTGGGGACCGCCGGGAATTGGAAAAACCACGCTTGCAAATATCATCGCAAAGGAATCCAAACGACCCTTTTATACGTTGAGTGCCATAAGTTCGGGCGTTAAAGATGTGCGTGACATTATCAATAAAGCCAAACAGGGCGACGGATTGTTTACCGAAAAAAATCCCATTTTATTTATTGATGAAATTCACAGATTTAGCAAATCACAACAGGATTCGTTGCTGGGAGCGGTTGAAAAAGGATGGGTAACCTTGATTGGTGCAACGACCGAAAATCCGAGTTTTGAAGTAATTCCCGCATTGTTATCGCGCTGCCAGGTTTATGTGTTGAATTCTTTCAGCAAAAAAGATTTGGAAGATTTGCTGCAACGTGCTTTAAAGGAAGACGTTTATATTTCTAAAAAAAACATTATTGTTGAAGAAACCGAAGCTTTGTTGCGGGTTTCGGGTGGCGATGCGCGAAAATTATTGAATATTTTTGAGTTGGTGGTGAATACTGAAAAAGAGCCCATTAAAATTACCAATGAGCTGGTGCTTTCAAAAATTCAGAAAAATACGGTGTTGTACGACAAAGCTGGCGAACAACATTATGATATTGTTTCGGCTTTTATAAAATCGATTCGGGGAAGCGATCCAAATGCCGCAGTTTATTGGTTGGCGCGCATGATTGAAGGCGGCGAAGACGCAAAATTCATTGCGAGAAGAATGCTGATTTTGGCTTCGGAAGATATCGGAAATGCAAATCCGACTGCCTTAATTTTAGCCAATAACACGTTTCAGGCAGTGAATATTATCGGTTTTCCAGAATCACGGATTATATTGAGTCAGTGTGCGGTTTATTTGGCAAGTTCGGCAAAAAGCAATGCGGCTTATGAAGCCATTGGAAAAGCGCAAACCATTGTAAAAGAAACGGGTGATTTATCGGTTCCGCTGCATTTGAGAAATGCGCCGACCAAGCTGATGAAAGAATTGGATTACGGCAAAAATTACAAATACGCACACAGCTTTGAAAACAATTTTGCCGAACAGGAATTTTTACCCGATACTATTAAAAACACCAAAATTTATGAACCCGGCAACAATGCCCGCGAAAATAGCATCAGGGAATTTTTGAGGAAATTGTGGAAGGGAAAATATGGTTATTAAGTTAAGCGTTTATATTATTTTTTTGTCATTCCAAGGTACGAGGAATCTCATAATGCTATGCTATTTGATGTGATTCCTAGTAACTCAAGGATGACGCGGTTCTAATTGGCTTTTTCTTAAGGACACGTCTTTGCGAAAGAGCTACGCAATGAAATGGAGTAGCGACTGTGGCAATCTGCTGCTTATTGTGGTTACTGTGTTTGTGACGTCATTGCGAGTGGAACGCAGTGGAATGAAGCAATCTGTTACTTATTGTGGTTACTGTGTTTGTGACTTCATTGCGAGTGGAACGCAGTGGAATGAAGCAA
>JAQVGD010000011.1:0-14796 GCA_028696945.1 Lutibacter sp. | reverse complement strand
CGAGTGGAACGCAGTGGAATGAAGCAATCTGTTACTTATTGTGGTTACTGTGTTTGTGACTTCATTGCGAGTGGAACGCAGTGGAATGAAGCAATCTGTTACTTATTGTGGTTACTGTGTTTGTGACTTCATTGCGAGTGGAACGCAGTGGAATGAAGCAATCTGTTACTTATTGTGGTTACTGTGTTTGTGACGTCATTGCGAGTGGAACGCAGTGGAATGAAGCAATCTGTTACTTATTGTGGTTACTGTGTTTTTGACGTCATTGCGAGTGGAACGCAGTGGAATGAAGCAATCTGTTACTTATTGTGGTTACTGTGTTTTTGATTTCGTTAGTTCGAGGCAGATTGCTGCGTCGGCTATCGCCTTCTCGCAATGACGCGGTTTTAATTGACCTTCTTGGAAAGACAAAAAAAAGCGTTAAAGCCATTGCCCTTCGGGCTTAGGAACCTAATTCTTAATCACAATTGGCAGCGTAAACTCTGTTGAAACGGGAATTGCTCTTTTTATTGCTGGCTGCAAGGTTGGTAAATTTTGAAGACTTACTTTTACAACACTGTCAAATTCAGGGATTAACTGGCTAATTTTTGCTGATTTTTGAATATTCGATAAGGTTATTTTTCCATCAGCATCTATTTTTAATTTCACAAAAACAGTGTCATTTACGCTATCCTTTACACTTAATTCAAATTCTTTTAAAGAAGCATAAATATGTTGTGACATTTCAATTTGAAAGCAGATTTGTTGCTTTTCTTTGGAAGGAATGTCAGCACAATTTGGAAAAAGCGGATACGAATCTACCGTATTAAAATCGACAATCGTATCAATTTTTTGTATCGACTCCCGCTTTGTGTGCTGTTCAATATAAGAGCAGGATAAAACCAAAAACGCGCAAATTAATATAGTGAATAGTTGTTTTAACATCCTGCTTATTTCAAAAAGTGAAAATACAACAATTTCTGTTAGAGTACAATTTCAGCATAAAAAAACCGAGAATTATCTCGGTTTTAATCAAATAATCAACGAGGTTCTATCTTCTTTCTCATGTTATTATAAGTTATTATAGCGTTATTTTACCATAAAAACTAGTGAGCACAAATTGCACTACTGCTTTTTAGTAATTATAATTATCCCATCTTTGCCTTTGTCTCCATATTTTTCAATAGCACTTTCACCTTTAAGGACTTCCATACTTTTAATATTTTCCGGTTTGATTTTTTGCATTTCTTCTTTAGAAATTTCCTTACCTTCAAAAATAATAAGCGGAAACACTTTTGAATCTAAATCATTAAACTTCGTTTTCTCGACATTTTGTTTTCGACCTTCAACATTAAAAACTATTGGCAAACTATATTTTACGCCGACTGCCTCGCCTTTTTGTTTTCCAGGTATCATTTTCGGCAAACTTTCAATAACTCGGATAGCTTCATCAGCCAAACTTTGATGAGGAGCTCTTGATTTCACTTCGGCAATATTTCCGTCTTTATCAATTTTAAACATTACAAATATCTTTTTGACTCCTGTCTCTAAACCAAGTCCTTTAGCCATTTCAGAATTAAAGTTAGCATTTACATGTGCGGAAATTTCATCTTGCAAACAAGCTCTTAATTCTTCTTCAGTTCCTTCACAACCTGGAAAAACTGGGACATTTTCAATTCTAGAAAAAGCAATTTCATCACCATTTTCTATTTCAATTGTTTCATTGGCTTTATATTTAGAATCTGTTTGGATAAATTGAACTCGATCTCCATTACTATCTATAACTATGCTATATGATACATTTCTATCTTTAATGTTTTGAAAACTATTGAAAATCTCTTTTTCTTTTTCGGTATATTCTTCAAATGGAACAACTTTTCCAGCTAAATAGGAACCTGTAAATATTTTTAAACCATTTTTACTTTCAAAATACTTTCCTTCTGAATTAACTTCCCCTTTTTGTAAAACATTTTCAATTTCTTCGAAATCTGCTTGGGCATCATTTACGCAAGACACGTAAAACATCATCCCTAACAATAATGGCGCGATTAATAAATACTTTAATTGTTTCATTTTTTGTGATTTTTCTTTTGTGATCATAACGATTCTTTTTTTAATTAATGAATGTTTAAAAAATTGATTGATGAAGGAAATATTTTCCACATTAAAAGTTTCAGCCAATAACTTATTGAAATATTGAGCTTTATCAGTTTCTTTTACCACCTCGGCATCCGAAATATATTCGTGCAATAAGGTAATTCGCTTTTGATATACATACACCATCGGATTAAACCACAACGCAATTTTCAACAATTCAAAATAGAGTAAATCCAAAGTGTGTCGGTGTTTGCAATGGATTAATTCGTGTTGAATTATTTGCAAATCTTGCTTTTCCAACAAATGATTATTGATAAAAATATAGTTGAAAAATGAAAAAGCGGATTGTTTTTTATTTAAAACAATTAACGTATAATCGTCCTTTTTGATGCTTTTACCAGTATGGATTAATTTTAATATTTTGATCAGTCGAACTAAAAATAAAACAGTAAACAACGTTAGGCCAGCATAAAAAATAATTGGCAAAACATTAAACCCAGTTTCAAAAGAAGTGCTTTTTTCAATATAAACTTGCGGATTTATGACAACTTCCGGTAAATACTCAATATATTCTTGCGGAACCGATTTTTGAATGCTTTCAAATCGCAACAATGGAATTATAAATGACAAAATTGGCGTTACCAACAAATAAATTCTATTCCACTTAAAGAATGTCTCCTTTTGTAAAAACAAATCGTAAACCGCCAAAAACAAGGTTTGAAAGAGCACCATAAGAATTATATAATTTATCATCGCTCAGTCTTTTTATCGTTAATAATTTTTAATATGGTATCCAATTCTTTAAAATCCACCTCATTTTTATTCACAAAAAATGAAACCATACTTTTAAACGAGCCGCCAAAATAACCATCAACAATTTTTTGCAAACTCTGGTTGGAGTAAATTGCTTTTGAAACCAACGGAAAATAAATATAACCTCTTCCCTTTGCTTTGTGTCCAACAAAATCCTTCTTTTCCAAAATTCTGATAATGGTAGAAACTGTATTGTAAGCAGGTTTTGGTTCGGGCAATTGGTCTATAATATCTTGCACAGAAGCCTGTTCCAACTCCCATAAAACCTGCATAAATTGCTCTTCTGCTTTTGTTAATTGTATGTCCATTTTATAACTAAGTGTTTAGTTCAACAACACAAATATAACTAAATATTTAGTTCAAACTAATTTTTTAGTTGAAAATTATAAAATTTATTATTTTGTCACTTTCAAATTCTAAATTGAAATATTACCTTAGCTTATGGATATTATTCTGCTAATTATCGGATTTTTAATTGTGCTAACGGGCATTATTGGTTCTGTTTTACCAATTTTGCCTGGGCCGCTTGCCAGTTGGGCAGGATTGCTCCTACTCTATTTAACAAAAGCAATTCCATTTGACTGGACAGTTTTAGGAATAACTTTAGGGGTCGCCATATTGGTTTCTATCATAGATTATGTACTGCCAATACTTGGGACAAAAAAATTTGGAGGCAGCAATTATGGGGTAAATGGTTCTATGGTCGGACTTATTTTTGGGGTTTTTTTCGGTCCGTTGGGAATTATTGTTGGCCCATTTTTGGGTGCTTTAATTGGAGAGCTCATTAAGGATTATAAAGATTTTAAAAAAGCACTAAAAGCTGCCATTGGTTCCTTTATCGGATTTTTATCATCAACCTTGCTTAAATTGGCTGTTTGCTTGGTGTTTGTTGGAATATATATCTCAATTTTTTGGAAATATAAAGATGCTTTCTTCGGTATTAATTAATTATCAAAATGGATTAATTTTTCAAGAAAAGGGTTAAGGCGTGAGGTTTTCCCTTTCGGGGAAATGTCTGCCTAAGCAGACAATGGGGAATAAAAAAAGCGTCCCGGATATCGGGAAGCTTTCCATTGGTTTAAAAACTCTTGACGTTAAAAACGCCAAAACAACACAAAAATCGCCAACACAGCGATAGGCAAATATATCAATTTTTATTTGATTTTAGATTCCAAACACTTTTTCTTTCTAAATTACTTATTTTATTGAATTGATTGTATCTTTGCTCTCCACTAACAAAAAGTAATATTAAAACACCTTGAAATGCATTTATCGCCACTTGAAATAATAAGAAGAGAATCCTTACAAAAGTTACGTGATTTAGGGATAAATCCATATCCTGCCGAAGAATTTAAAACCACCGCAACCATAAAGGAAATCTTGGCAAACTTTGAAACTTTTGAAGGTAAAGAAGTTGTTTTGGCAGGAAGAATGATGAGCCGCAGAATTATGGGAAAAGCTTCTTTTGCTGAATTAAAAGATGCCAGCGGAAGAATGCAAATTTACATCAACCGCGATGAAATTTCTTCTGATGATGACGGAACTATGTACAATACCGTATTCAAAAAGTTATTGGATATGGGTGATATTATCGGTATCAAAGGCGAAGTTTTTAAAACGAAAGTCGGCGAAGAATCGATTCATGTAAAAGAGCTTACCGTACTTTCCAAAAGTTTGCGTCCGTTGCCAGTTGTAAAAACTGATGCCGACGGAAAAGTATATGATGCTTTTTCTGATGCTGAATTAAGATATCGCCAACGTTATGTGGATTTAATTGTAAATGATCACGTAAAAGAAACCTTTATAAAACGTACAAAAATTACGAATTCCATCCGTGATTTCTTCAACAAAAGAGGGTATTTGGAAGTGGAAACACCCATATTACAGCCAATTCCAGGCGGTGCAGCCGCGCGTCCTTTTAAAACGCATCACAATGCTTTGGATATACCTTTGTACTTGCGAATTGCCAACGAATTGTACTTAAAAAGATTAATCGTTGGTGGATTTGATGCCGTTTATGAGTTTTCGAAAGATTTCAGAAATGAAGGAATGGACAGGACGCACAATCCTGAATTTACTGTGATGGAATTGTATGTTGCCTACAAAGATTACCATTGGATGATGGGTATGACCGAGGAGTTGTTGGAAAAAGTGGCAATGGACAGCAATGGCACAACAGAAGTTCAAATCGGTGAAAATATGGTAAGTTTTAAAGCACCTTATCCAAGAGTTCCCATTTTAGAAGCGATAAAAATACATACTGGTTTTGATGTTGCGGGAATGAATGAAAATGAATTGAAAGAAGTTTGCAAAAAAGTGGGTGTTGCAGTTGATGAAACTATGGGCGTAGGTAAATTGATTGATGAACTATTTGGATCAAAATGCGAGCATCATTATATTCAACCAACATTTATTATCGATTATCCTAAAGAAATGAGTCCGCTTACCAAAGAACACCGTTCCAATCCAACCTTAACAGAGCGTTTTGAACTGATGGTAAACGGAAAAGAATTGGCAAATGCTTACTCCGAATTAAATGACCCGATTGAGCAACGTGCACGTTTTGAAGAACAATTAAAATTGACTGAAAAAGGTGATGACGAAGCCATGTTTATCGACCAGGATTTCTTGCGCGCTTTGGAATACGGCATGCCACCAACATCGGGAATTGGTATTGGCATTGACCGTTTGGTGATGTTTATGACCAACAACAGCTCTATCCAGGAAGTACTTTTCTTTCCGCAAATGCGGCCAGAAAAAAAGGCGGTTGAAATGAGCGAAGATGAAAAAGCAATTTTCAACATTTTAAAAGCGAATTCTCCTATCCTTTTGAACGACTTAAAAACACAAACAGGCTTCAGCAATAAAAAATGGGATAAAACCATTAAGGATTTGACTAAGAAAAACTTAGCTAAAATTAACAATACCGAAGAAGGTTTGTTTGTTGCGTTGGGAAAATAAAAACATTAGCTGAATTTTGTTCAGTAACTGATAAAAATAGAAAAGGAATTGCTTCATTGTAGTTCCTTTTTTATTAGCTATAAATTGCAAAATAATTATTAAAGTTATCCTATTCTTTAAAATGAATATAAACTATGCTTCAATACAAAATTATTGCACATTTATATTTAAATTTGGAAGTAATAACAGTTTGGCTCTTTGATAAAAAGAGCTTTTCAAAAAATTCAACCTAATTATGAATAAACACTTCACATCTGTTACTTTAAAGTCCCTTATTTTTTGCACTTTAATAGTTTCAACAACCTTTGCACAAAACAAAGAAAAAACAGCAACCATGCAAACCAACAATGTATTATTGCAAAAATGGACAGGTCCTTATGGCGGCGTTCCTTCTTTTGATAAGATGAACATCCAAGACATAAAACCAGCTTTAGAACAAGGGATGGCTTTAAATTTGGAAGAAATTGATGCCATCACAAATAATGCCGATGTGCCTACATTTGAAAACACCATTGTAATGATGGAAAAATCGGGAGAAGTACTCGATCGCGTTTTTAAATACTATGGCATTTGGAGTGCTAATTTATCTTCGCCAGAGTTTAGAAAAATTCAGGGAGAAATGGCACCAATATTATCGGAATTTGGTTCAAAAATCTCACAAAACAAAAAATTATTCGAAAGAATTAAAACGGTCTATGAAAATTCATTGAAAAATCCGTTAGAAGCAGATCAGCAAAGAGTTATCCAGCTTGTTTATGAAAGATTTGCCATGGATGGTGCCGAATTGAATGAGGAGAAAAAAGAACGTTACGCAGCCATTAATAAAGAACTCTCCACGTTATACACCAATTTTTCCAATAATATTTTGGCAGATGAAGAAAATTATGTGGTTTATTTAACCAAAGACCAATTAAGTGGATTATCCGAATCTATGGTTAAAGCTGCTGAAAAAGCTGCAAAAGACAAAGGTCATGAAGGCGAATATGCCATTACAAACACAAGATCTTCCATGGATCCTTTTTTAACCTATTCCAATGAAAGAGCATTGCGCGAAAAAGTCTGGAAAAACTATTATTCTCGCTGTGACAATGGAGATGCGTATGACAATAATGAAAATATAGCCAAAATTTTAAAACTTAGAAAAGAGCGTGTGGCACTTTTAGGATTCGACAACTATGCAGATTGGCGTTTACAAAACAGAATGGCAAAAACACCGGAAAATGCAATGGCATTAATGAATGCCGTTTGGCCATCAGCCATTGCCAGAGTGAAAGAAGAAGTTGCCGATATGCAAGCCGTTGCAGATAAAAATAAGGATAACATTGTTATTGAACCTTGGGATTATCGCTATTATGCAGAAAAGGTAAGAAAAGAAAAATACGATTTGGATTCTGATGAAGTGAAACAATACCTACAACTCGATAAACTGACGCAAGCCTTGTTTTTTGTTGCCGATGAAGTGTTTAATTTCAAGTTTACCCCTGTTCCTGAAGGATCTGTTCCTGTGTTTCATAAAGATGTGAACGTTTGGGAAGTAACTAACAAAACAACTGGAGAACACATCGGATTGTGGTATTTGGATCCTTTTGCACGACAAGGAAAAAGATCGGGTGCCTGGGCAACAACCTATAGAGATTATTCAACATTTGACGGCAAAAAGACAGTATTGGGTTCTAACAATTCAAATTTTGTAAAACCCGCTCCAGGCGAACCTGTTCTGGTTTCTTGGGATGATGCAACAACATTTTTGCACGAATTTGGCCACGCCCTGCATTTCTTTTCTGCAGAAGTAAAATACCCAACACTTAATGGTGGCGTAAGAGATTATACTGAATTTCAATCGCAGGTATTGGAACGCTGGCTTTCAACTGACAAACTTATTGATAAGTTTTTGGTTCACTATAAAACTGGTAAAAGAATTCCTGCTGAATTGGTTGCCAAAATTAAGAAAGCTTCAACCTTTAACCAGGGTTTTTCCACAACAGAATATCTGGCTTCTGCCATAATGGATATGAAATTACATTTGACCGATCCAACAGATATCAATGTGGATGCCTTCGAAAGAGAAACTTTAACTGAGATGAATATGCCAAAAGAGTTGGTTATGCGACACCGCACACCACATTTTGGTCATGTGTTTTCAGGGGAAGGCTATGCTACTGCCTATTATGGTTATATGTGGGCAGATGTACTTACCGCCGATGCTGCGGAAGCCTTTCAAGATGCTCCTGAAGGATTTTATGATAAGGAATTAGCCGCGAAAATGGTAAAATACCTATTTGCACCGAGAAATTCTGTCGATCCAGCCGAAGCCTTTAGACAATTTCGAGGGCGTGACGCTACCATTGATGCGCTTTTGCGAGACAGGGGTTTTCCTGTTTCAGAAAAGAAAATTTAAACAATAATATAAAAATGGAATTGCGAAAATGCAATTCCATTTTTTCTTTTATAATTATTGAAAATTTTGTACTTTGTATAGTCAAATTTGTGTTTTAATCTAAACTTGTAAGCCATGATAAAACAAGGTTCATTTTCAACCAGAAAATCTTATGTTACCTCATTTTTCTTATTTCTGCTTATTATCGGATTTCAAAATCAAAGTTATGCAGCAAATAGAATTCTAAATGACACTATTGAATATAGCGAATATAGAGGAAAAGTAATAGATGTTAAAACCAAAAAACCTTTGGAATATGCAACATTGTTGGTAAACGGAACAAATATCAGTACTATAACAAATTCACAAGGCGGTTTTTTATTAAAAGTTCCAAAAATATTTTCAGACCGAAGAGTAACTGTTTCATTTTTGGGCTATACCAGTAAGGTTATGAGTTTGGCAGATTTCGATCCAAAAAATACAATCATAAAGCTTGAAATTTATATAGAAGAACTTTCTGAGGTTAAAATTAATGTGAAAGACGCCACCTCTTTAGTGCAGGAAATGCTAAAAAGAAAAGGTAACAATTATGTTAATGACGACCTAAAAATGACTTCATTTTATAGAGAAACCATAAAAAAAAGAAGAACTTATGTGTCATTGTCCGAAGCTGTTGTTGAAATTTATAAGCAACCTTACTCCACAGACAGAAGCGATATTTTAAAAATTTATAAAGCACGCAAAAGTACCGATTACAATAAATTGGATACGGTGGCTTTTAAACTCAGAGGCGGACCATTTACTACCTTATATCTTGATATCATGAAAAATACAGCAATGTTATTTGACGAAGATATGGCTGATATTTATGACTTTACTTTTGACAATTCAACAAAAATTGACAACAGGCTAATTTACGTTGTGAATTTTAAACAAAAAAGATACATCAATGAGCCCTATTATTACGGAAAATTATATATAGACGCGCAAACATTGGCCTTAACCAATGCCAAATTTTATTTAAATCTTGAAAATAAACAAAAAGCAAGCAAATTTTTTATCATTAAAAAACCTAAAAATGCAAAAGTACTTCCTATTGAAGCTTATTATCAAGTAGAATACAGGGAGAAAGATGGTAAATGGGTTTATGGCTACAGCAGAATTCAACTTGGATTTAAAATTAACTGGGATAAAAAATGGTTCAATAGCATCTATTATTCAACTATTGAAATGGCTATTACAGATTGGGAAAAAAGTGATGACAAGCAACTTCCTAAACTTAAAGAGCGCTTAAGGCCTTCCGTAATTATGAGCGACAATACTTCTGGATTTAAAGATCCCGAATTTTGGGGTGCCTACAATGTCATTGAACCAGACAAACCGATTGAATCAGCCATTGAAAAAATTCAAAGGCAGCTGAAAAGAAATTGAAATTTTAATATGCGCTTAATACTGTTTAATCGTTTAATTGCTTTTCAAAAACTCTCAACATTTACCTATCACCAACCCCTACCGTGGCGGATTCGCCTGTCTCGAAGACAAGCTTTTAAATTTTAGAACGGACAGGTCACGGCCTGTTCCTACTTCTAAGGACAGGTCTCGACCTGCCCCTACTTTTAATTTTTTTGATAATCAATTGTCTATTGACTTTCCCCTTGCTCAAAAATCACATCAACAGGAATATTAGCTTTGCCCAGCTTGTCTAAATCACTTTGTAAATCTGGAGAAATTATTCCTTTATCATCAACCAATTGGGAAACTCCATTATAATCTCCATTTCCTTGTAAGGTTAGAATTAGGTATGACAATTGTCGCATAGCCTCTTCCATTTTATCGTAATTTACTTTATAAGTGCCCTCTTCATTTTTGGTAAAAGCACCTTTTTCCTTAAAGAAATTAAATCGAATCATATTGGCTTTTCCATGAGCACTTGATGCGCCAAAACGCACGGAACGGAATATACCTGCCATAAAAGTGGTCATATAATCTTTCATATCGCCATCCAATTCCCCTTTTTTATGTAATTGTTGCACCATATACAATCCCAATATATCAGCTTTTCCTTCTTCCAAAGCAGCAGCTTGTTCCTTTAATGCGTTTCTAACGGTACTTTTATTGTTGATGGTATTTTTTATTCCCAAACCGTGCGCCACTTCATGAAACATGGTATTGGCAAAAAAAGCATCAAATGTGATGTATTTTTGCTGACTTGAGTCAATTAAAACCTCAGAAATTGGTTTTAAAATAATGTCGAATTTGGCACGCATGGCGTTTTTTAACTGTAATCTTCTTGTGCCTTTTTGCAGTTGAACCGTTTCATCATTTGGCAAATTAATAGCGATGGTTTTGCTGCCCGCGTTGCAATCGCCTGCATAATAAACAATATCATAAACATTTAAATCGGAATCAGTTCCAGGAATTTCCGCTTTATAAGTTTCCGAAACCGGAAGTCCGTTTTGCAATTCAGGCAAAAAACTGGCAAAACGCGTTAATTTTTCACTCCAAACCTGATCTTTTATCAGCACATACGCTTCATGAGACGCTTTATACCCAAAAAGCTGGTCTTCATAAGTTTCAATGGGACCAATCACAATGTCTAATGTATTGGTTTTCATGTCCATCCAAGCCAAATCACTGGCTTGGTATTTGTCATCTAAAAATGCTAGTGCTCGTAATTCCAAATAATTTTTAAGTCCCTCATCATCGGCAAGTTTTGATGCTTCCAACAACAATTCGGCTACTTCTTTAACCTCATTTTTAAATTGAATGTGGTAAGGAATTGTAAACAAATTTCCTTCTTTATTTCTTCTTACAAAAGTGTATAAACTAGATTTGGATTCATCAATAAAAGCCTCAAATTCTACTTTTGTCATATCCTTAGGATAAAAATTTGCGCCTGCAGGTTTGCTTCCAACACCTTTAATAAATGGTTTGTTCCCATCGAGTCTGTCCCACGAACCATAATTTATTTCGACAAATTTTTTTGTTTCTTCATTAGAAATGCTGTCTAAAAGTTGATTTTTATCGCCATAAGCTTCAAACCAAAACAATTTATTCATTATTGCTGCTGCTTTTATTAGAATCGGTAACATTTTTCGTTCATTTTCTGTTAAAACATTAAAATCTGATGTCAGTTTAAAAGTGGCATATTTACTCAGTTTCTTTTGCATTTCTGTCCAGTTTTGTTCAACGGTAACTTGTTTTATGGGTTTGCGAGCTTTGTTGCTTTCTTTGCAAGAAAACATCATAATTACTACAAGAATTAAGAGAACTTTTTTCATTCTACTGGTTTATTAAGGGCATCTAATATTTCCTTAATTCTTTTTTCATCGGTATTGTAATTGACATCGAATACCGTTTTATCGGGAAATTGTTCAATCATTATTGTTGAGGAAGGGAAAGCAAACCCAATACCCAAACTACTGGCCAATTTTAAAATCTTCATGTGTAAAATGTGTTTGGAGGATTGTTCGCTGTTCCAATCCAAATTGACAAAATAAACATTCAAAAGAATGGATAAGGAAGAATCAGAAAATCCGACAAATTCAACATTAAATTGTTCTGTTCTTGTTGAAGGCTCCAATTCAATAATTCTTCTGATTCCAATTACAAAAGCCTCAATAAGTTCGGGAGGCGTATCATAGCGAATCCCCAAATTTGTGGTGTAACGGCGAAAAGAGCGCAAACCTTTATTATTTACCACCATTTCTGAAAGTTGGCTATTTGGAATTTGGAAAATCGATGTGTCGGCAGCCCTTACCGTAGTTGATCTAAAACCAACCGTTTCAACAGTACCAATTACTGCTCCAGCTTCAATCCAATCACCAATGTGAAATGGCTTGTCAATAAAAATCATGATGGTTCCGATAAAGTTTTTAACCGTATCCTGAGAAGCCAAGGCAATCGCAATACCGCCAATAGAAGCACCAGCAAGAACAGTAATGGGGTCAACGCCAAAAAGTGTTAAAAATTTAAGTATCCCCAAAAAGATAACGAGGCCCATTAAAAAATTTCTCAACACAGGAACCAGTTGATCATCGAGTTTAGAAACGGTTGATTCGGCATATTTGGCATAAATACTCATAACTACCAAAACTAATTTCATGAATACATAAATCCAAAAAACAACCATCATAATGTTTATGGCTAAAAGAAGAAAGTTATATACATCAATATGTAATACCAATGAAGGCAATCTTTTTTCGGCAAATGCCATCAAAATCAATAAAACGATGGGACGCGTCAATTTTTTTATAGAAGATTTAATACCTTCATCTGATATATTAATGATTAAATGTTGCGATTTATTCAATACCAAAAAAATAATTTTTCTAAGCACAAAAAATAATCCAAAAGAAATTGCTATTAAAATAAGCAAGCCAAGATATTGCCAAAGTTCAATTTTGAAGAGTGTTCTGTGGCCTATTTCAGGGATTATTTTCTGTAATTTTGCAGAATACCAAGGATACATCAAATCATAGATTCCAATAACTTTACTAGAAGTTTCTTTGGAATAATACCAGTTATTTTCAATTTTTTCCAAAAATATATCAGGCATTTTACGTGGAAATAATATATACTGATTTCCGCCCTTTGTAGCGGTGGTGTCTGAATACATTTTATTGGTTGGCACCTTGCTAAAATCAACTTTAAGTCCTTTAGCATCCATTATCTTCTTTAATTTAATGGCAATTTCCTGAGCTTCCATACTGTCGTAACCGTAAATTACAGCAGCTGCTTTTTCAGGATTATATGAACTGGGTTGTAAAAAATATAAATGGGTGTGAATAGTAGCATTCGGATTGCTTAAATCAACTTTAAACTTAGTTTGGGCTATTAAAGAAGCTGAAAACAATAAAAAAAGTAGCAATAATTTTTTCATTATTTATTTATTTATTTAAAAACAAATTTAAGGTTTTAATTTAAAGCCCTAAATTATAATTTAATTCTTTGCTTTATTTTTTTTGAAAAACTTTCCTTTGTTTTTTTTATTGAATGGAATAGCATCATTAAAAGTATCTTTTGCCTGAGCACTTTTGTTTTTCTGCCAACTGTTAATTGAAGGAAGCAATTTTTGCAAAAGATCAGTTCTACCGACTTTTGTGAGGGTGCTTTTAATCCATTGCTGATTTTCTCTCTTGTGCCAGAAGAAAAATCGGTGTTGGTCTTCTCTTTCCTGTTTGGTTTTTGGCGTTTTTGTTGGTTTTAGCGTATAGGGATGGTAACCGCTATAATAAATAACCGTAGCAACAGTCATAGGTGTTGGCGTAAAACCCTGAACCTGTTCCAGTTGAAATCCCAGGTCTTTGGTTTCGACAGCCAAATTTGCCATATCTTCCAATTCACTTGCGGGATGGCTTGAAATAAAATATGGAATGAGTTGAAGGTTAAGTTTTTTACGAATATTTATAGCGTCAAAACGTTCTTTAAATTTATGAAAATAGGTAAAAGAAGGTTTACGCATCAATTTCAAAACATTGTCTGATGTATGTTCCGGAGCAACCTTCAATCTGCCCGAAACATGGTTTGTCATCACCTCTTCCGTATAAGCGTCCAACTCTTTAGAATCGGCTCTTTTATTGAATTCAGGCACCAATAAATCGTATCGAATACCGCTTCCTATAAAGGATTTTTTAATCTTTGGATGCTGGTCAACGGCCTTATAAAGTTCCGTCAAAGGTTTGTGTGAAGTATCTAAATTATGACAAATTATCGGAGAAATACAAGAAGGCGAAACGCATTTATCGCATATTTCCTGCACCTTTCCTTTCATTTTGTACATATTTGCAGATGGTCCGCCAATATCGGACAAATACCCTTTAAAATCGGGCATATTCGCTACTTTATCCACTTCTTTTAAAATAGACTCTTGGCTTCTGCTGGCAATGAATTTCCCTTGATGGGCTGAAATGGTACAAAAACTGCAACCGCCAAAACAGCCACGATGGATATTTATGGAAAATTTAATCATTTCATACGCGGGAATTGGTCTGCGAGAATTGTATTTCGGATGCGGCAAACGCGTGTAAGGCAAATTGAAAGAAGCATCAATTTCAGCTTCCGTCATTGTTTGATAAGGCGGATTAATAACTAAAGTATAATCACTAACCTCTTGAAAAATTCTGTTTGCTAACAGCTTATTGGATTCCTGCTCAATCACTTTAAAATTTGAAGCGCACAATTTCTTGTCCTTTAAACAAACCTCATGAGAATTGATGGTAACATCTTTCCAATTTTTATTTTTTGGTATTTCCTCATTTTTATCAACTAAAAAGGCAGTTTGATTAACTGTTTTTATGCTTGAAAAAGGAACTCCTTTTTTTAATAAATTTACAATTTCATGCAAGGGTTGTTCTCCCATTCCATAAACCAGCAAGTCTGCTTTAGAATCTATTAAAATGGTGGGTTTTAAGGTATCGCTCCAATAATCGTAATGCGTTACCCTTCTAAGTGAAGCTTCAATACCACCAATTAAAACTGGTACATCTGGAAACTTTTCCTTTAAAATAGTTGAATAAATAGTGGTTGCATAATCGGGCCTGAAACCTTTATCTCCGTTTGGCGTATAA
>JAQVGD010000149.1 GCA_028696945.1 Lutibacter sp. | reverse complement strand
GGGCTTTTTCTACTATGGTTATTGATTTTTTTTAAACATTTTTTGAATTTTTATGATTATCTGAGTAAGATATGCTATTTTTAACTAATACTAAGCTGCCGCCTTTTGGGGCGGATTAGTTCAACAAGTGCAAATCAATTCAGCAAAGTAAAAACGTATTATGGATTATAGAGATAGAGTTTTTTTAGCTGTAGCAGAAAATCTTAGCTTTTCAAAAGCCGCTGATGAATTATTTATTAGTCAACCCGCCGTTACCAAACACATAAAAGAATTGGAGCGCAAACTAAACAGCACGCTTTTTGAAAGAAAAGGCAATAAAATTTATTTGACAAAAGCGGGAAAAATGACCTATGGTTATTTTAAAAAAATTATGCAACAATACGAGGAACTCGAATTTGAACTGGGAAGAATGAACGATACTTTTAAGGGAACACTTCGAATTGGGGCAAGTTCAACCATAGCACAATATCTTATCCCAAAAGTAATTGCCGCATTTCACAAACGCTATCCCGAAGTCGAATTATTTCTTTTTAATGGCAACTCCTTTGAAATGGAGCAAAAGTTGTTGGAAAATGAAATTGAAATAGCATTGGTAGAAAATGATTCCTCTCAATTAAATATAAAATACATTGATTTTCTCGACGACGAAATTGTTGCAGTAACCGGGAGCCAAAGTGTTTATGCAAAATTGAAATCCATTTCTTTAACCGATTTTCAGCAAATACCTATTGTTCTTCGTGAAAAAGGTTCAGGTACACTCGAAGTCGTTCAAAAGCAACTGCTAAAAAATAACATCAAGTTCGACAATCTCAATATCCTAATCCATTTGGGTGGCACAGAGACCATCAAAAATTTCCTGTGTGATTTTGACGGTATTGCCCTTGTGTCGGAAAAATCAATCGAGAAGGAGTTATTATTAAAACAGATTATAAAAATCAACATAAAAGGGATTCAATTCAATCGTAAATTGAGGATAGCCTATCGGCAAGGGCATGAGGCTTTATCCTCAAAATTGTTTGCTGAATTCCTTTTCAAGTATAACTTTTAGTTATTGAACATAAATATTTGATATTTGTTTTGATTATAATGTAGTGGTATTTTTGTCCTAAATTTTAAGGTATAAAAATATGGATCTAAATCAAAAACAAATCAGCATTATTTATGGAGTAGTGATACTTTTATGCTTTTTGCCATTTATTTCACCTGTTATCGCATTATTTATAGGTTTGTTCTTATCGGTACTCGGACTCAAATACAATAAAATCACAAAATACACCTCGTTTTCTTTGCAAGCTTCAATCGTATTGATGGGCTTTGGCATGAACCTTACCCAAGTGGTGAGTGCCTCAAAAACTGGTTTTGTTGATACTGCAATCTCCGTAATATTGGTTATGGGTGTTGGATTACTATTAACAAAACTTCTCCGTGTCGATTCTAAAACAGGCACACTCATTTCAGCAGGCACTGCAATTTGCGGCGGCAGCGCTATTGCAGCGGTCTCTTCAGTATTAAATCCCAAGAGCTCCCAAATCTCATTTTCTTTGGTGGTAATTTTTATCTTAAATGCGATTGCGCTTGTTATTTTTCCTATCATCGGGCATTATTTTAATCTTAGTCAAGAAACATTTGGAACCTGGGCTGCTATCGCTATTCACGACACCAGTTCTGTTGTTGGAGCGGGAGCAATTTATGGACCCAAAGCCCTTGAAATTGCAACCACGGTAAAATTAATCCGTGCCTTATGGATTATTCCTTTATCAATAGTAATTGCATTGGCCCAAAAAGATAAATCAAATGGAAAAATTAAAATTCCTTGGTTTATAGGGCTATTTATAATAAGTATTGTCATTGCCTATCTTTTTCCAAGCGGTCAAAATATGTTTACGGACCTTAGCTGGTTAGGTAAAAAGGGAATGGTCATCGCACTTTTCCTTATCGGTTCAAGTATCTCCTTAAAAGAAGCCAAAAATGCAGGTTTCAAAAGTTTTGTTTTAGGCGTGCTGCTTTGGTTGTTTATTGGGATTGGCTCTTTTATTGCACTTACTGTGAATTTATAAAATTATGGAGCTTTCTTGGATAAGCCAAATAGCATACACTGGGCAAAAAATATAGATAAAAAATATCATGCTAGAAACCAATTACCTATCTTATTTTTTACTTTTATATTCCCATCTATTTAAAAACTGAAAATGCACAAATAGTTTTTCCTAATAATCTTTTTTTCCTTGTATTATATGAAAATCCTGCTTTTTTATACTTTTTAGCAAGTAATTTGTATAAATTTGTATGACTTATTGCAACCGATGAAATGGCTAAAAAAATTGCGCAATTGAACTAAATAAAGTGTCTCAAAACCAAAAATATATTAAATTTGCACTTCGTAAAATTACGTTTGTAAACCCGCAACAATAGTTATATTAGACTGTTGTGTTTAATTATTGAGATTGTAATATAAAAGAAAAAACATATAAATTAGCTATGTAAATGAGTAACTGGAAAGAAAAATCTAAAGAGAATCAAAAAAGTGCCAATTTGCTAATAAAAAATTCGATATATTCTTCGAGTGTACATTGTGCATATTATAGTAATATCCAATTAATGCTTCATATTTTATTGACTGATTTTAAGCTATCAGAAACTGAAATAGATACAAAATCTAAAGAAGGTTCTATTGAAGAGGGAGGATTTCATAATTGGTTAAAAACTGCCATTACAAGAGAATTAATGACTAGAGATTTTATGTTAGTAAGAGATTTTAATAATTTCTTTGGACAACTTAAGAGTTTGAGAATTAGGGCAGATTATAAAAATTTGTTAATTTTAGAGTCAAAAGCAAAAAATGGTTTAAATTTGTCAAAAAGTATTATAGAATTATTAGAAGAAAAATTTGCAGTATGATAATTAAAGATTATATAATAGGAAAAATCAATGATTTAGTAACTGCTTTTCCTTTTTTAAAAGTGAGTTATCAAATTGATAGTTATTCTAATTCAAATTACCTAAAAGTTATACCAAAAGACTATTTTGACAGTAATTTAGAATATCAAAAATATGAAACGGAATTAATTATAGACTTCATAACTAAATATCCGTTTGATGAAATTGTTTTTATAAGTGATGATAGTTTAATTGAAGTTACTGAACCAATTTATGAGATTGAAGGAAAATCATTTAATAAAAATGATTTATTTTGGAACACAGAATCATGGTCTAATAATTATGAATTAGATTTCAACTTAACGCTTAATAAATCTATTGTTGAAATTGCAGAAAATTACAACTCTTTATCAGATGTTTTAAAATCATTTAATAATAAGGTTAGTATTAAACCTATTCCTGTAAAATCATCAGTGGTAGAACAAGCAAATGATTACTTATATGCACTAGCTGCATAATAATTTATTATGGAAAAAGATTCATTCAAATTACTAAACATTATATTAGTTGAAAGTTCTTTTAAAAGAGCTGTTAATATTGACTTTTCTAATAAAAATTTAAAAAATAATATAGATATAGATATTAAAAATTCTATTAATGAAAATATATTAGGCGTAACAGTAATTTTAAAATTCAACACAATTATCGATAAGGAAATTATTATTTCTTCAGAAATAAAGATGGCAGGAAATTTTGAATTTAGTAAAAACACAAACATTCCACTTGAAGATTTTGGAAATATTAATGCTCCTGCAATAATTTTTCCATTTGTAAGAGAACACTTATCTAACACTTCTATGAAAGCTGGAATACAACCAATTCTTTTACCACCAATTAATTTTGTAGATTTAGCAAAAAAAAAAAAAATAACTACACGCAATAGCTAAGCTTTTGTTTTTAGAAATCTGATGTTTCTTTATAATCCACAAACCTTTAAAGGCTTTATTTGAAGGAGGAAAAAGGCTTTTAATTTCCGATAAAATTTGTGCTTGGTTATTTGTTCACTTAATTGAAAATTCGATAATAATTTTTCCTGATAATCTTTTTTCCTTGCATTCCATGAAAGTCTTGCTTTTTATTCTTTTTAGCAAGTAATTTATATAAATTTGTATGACTTATGCAACAGGCACAATAGCTAAAAAAATTGCTTAATTGAGCTAGATAGAATGTTTCAAAACCAAAAAATATTGTAAATTCGCAATCGAAAAATTGAGTTTAAAACCCGCAACTTTTCTCGCTTAAAACCATCATGAATAAAAATAACAGACAAAGATTAATTATACTTTCCGACTTATGGGGTAAAGAAAAATCAGATTGGATTGCTTACTACACTTCACTTTTAGAAGATTGTTTTGAGGTGAAATATTATGACAGTTGCGTTTTAGGGAATGTTGATAAAAGCGAATATTTAGAAGAAAAATTACACAATCAATTTGTTGATGGCGGAATTGCAAAGGCCGTTAAAAATATGCTGAAAGAAGAAAAGGAAAACAGCATTGTTTTAGGATTTAGCATCGGTGGATATATTGCGTGGAAAGCCTGTAATTCTGGTTTAAAAATGCAACGTTTAATCGCAATATCTTCAACAAGATTGCGATTTGAAACGCAAAAACCACTCGGGGCGATTGCATTAATTTATGGGGAAGATGACGCAAATAAACCCGATAATAATTGGTTTGAAAAGCTTGGATTAAAAACGAATTTTTACAAAAATGAAGGTCACGAATTGTACAAAAAAAAAGAAATAGCAGAAGAAATCTGCAACATGATTATTAAACAATAGCAACAAAACAGTTGGTAATGTTGCCTTTAAACTAACAAACCGCGTGCATTATACGCTTAACAAAAGCCAAGATATTTTGGCAATTTTAAACTTAAAATATGGAAAATAGAATAGATTTATCAGAAGTAGATCCTAAAGCTTACGAAGCGATGATAGGATTGGAAAAATACATTGCCCAAAGCGGCTTGGATAAAACGCTTTATGAGCTAATTAAAACAAGGGCATCACAAATTAACGGCTGTGCCTTTTGCGTTAATATGCACACACGCGATGCCATGGCAATTGGCGAAACAGCACAACGCTTGTTTTTATTGGATGCCTGGAGAGAAACAGACCTTTATACAGAAAAAGAAAGAGCAGCTTTAGCCCTTACAGAAGCGATGACATTAATTACAAATGGCCATGTGCCCGATGCTATTTATAAAATTGCGGCTTCTCATTTAACCCAAAAAGAATTGGCTGCTGTTATTATGGCGGTAGTTGCCATAAATGGCTGGAACAGAATTGCGATTACCACAAGAAAACCTTTAGATTAAAGAAGACGAATGGCAATCGTTTTTTGAGTTTAAATTTAATTCCGTTTAGGTGCCAATCGTTAAAAAATATTTTATGGATTCAGAAGAAATCATTTTTAAATTAAATGAATTAAATAAAACCAGTTCACAACTTAATACCCAAGAACCGGAGCGCTTAGAAATGATTAAAAGCGTTACAGATTATGCCAATCAGTTTATTGCCGGACTTGATTCTGTCAAAGCTTTTAATGACAAAGAGGCTGATTCCTTAGAAATTACAAATCAAAAAAGATCGCTCAACGCGCTTCTTGAATTGTACCAAAAAGAAGTGGCTGAAACCGGGATTAATGCCGCATCTGGAAAGCATTTGGGATATATTCCGGGCGGCGGTGTTTTTACCGCTGCGTTGGCAGATTTCATTGCCGCAATTACCAATCCGTATGCCAGCGTGCATTATGCTTCTCCGGGCGCGGCAACCATTGAAAATGAGGTTGTAAATTGGCTTAAAACCCTATTTTCATTTCCAAATAACTCGGTTGGGTGTTTGTCTTCTGGTGGCTCAATATCTACCCTTATTGCATTTACTGCCGCAAGAGACAAGCATAAGGTTAAGAATGAATCCATTCGGAAAAATGTTGTTTATTTAAGTGAGCAAGTTCATCATTCAACCCAAAAAGCATTGCGAATTATCGGTTTGGAAGATGTCATTATTCGCTATGTTTCCATAGATATAAATCATAGAATTAAAACAGATTCTTTAGAAGAACTTATTGAAAAGGATATTTCGGCAGGACTTCAACCTTTTTTGGTGGTGGCAACAGCCGGAACTACGGATACTGGAGCCATAGATCCTTTGAGTGAAATAGGAACCATCGCAAAAAATCACAACATGTGGTTTCACGTAGATGCGGCTTATGGCGGATTTTTTATTATGACTTCAAAAAAGGCACTTTTTAAAGGCATCGAAAAAGCCGATTCTATGATTATCGATCCGCATAAAGGCCTGTTTCTTCCTTATGGAGTTGGAGCGGTATTGATAAAAGACAGCACCGCTGTTTTACATTCAAATTATTATACGGCCAATTATATGCAAGATGGGGCAAGTGAAGAAATGCTTAAAAGTCCGGCGAATATTTCGCCAGAGCTAACCAAACATTTCAGAGGCCTTCGGGTATGGCTCCCTTTACAAATTCATGGCATAGAACCTTTTATTGCTTGTCTTGAAGAAAAATTGTTGTTGGTTAACTATTTTAGAAATAGATTGGCCGAACTCGGTTTCTGTCTTGGTCCAGAACCAGATTTGTCTGTCAGTTATTTTTGGTATCCTTTTGAAACAGATAGCGATAAAAAAAACAGGCAACTGATGGATGAAATACATGCTGATGGCGCTGTTTTCTTAAGCTCTTCAATAATCGATAATCGTTTTGTAATCCGGATTGCAATTTTAGCTTTTAGAACAAAAAAAGAAATAATTGATGAAGCATTAGCAATGATTCAAAACTGTTTAAAAAAAGTAAAGTTAGATTGATGAAAACCAACAACCATTCAATAAGAATTTATTTCGCCAAAAAAAACTCTGGTTTTTAATGTATGTAGATCTTATAAAAAAACGTCGTAGCACATTAACAACATAATTCTACCAAAGATAAATCTACTGTAAAAAATTTAAAAATTTTGAATTAAAATTATTATCTTGCAACTAAAACATCCTTAGCAAAAGACAAAATGTAAAATGGCGAAAACCAACAAATTAGTATCTCCTTTTTTAAAATGGGTTGGAGGCAAAAGACAACTTATGTCTTCAATTGTTGAACATTTGCCTAAAAACATTCAAACGTACAATTATGTTGAGCCATTCATTGGTGGTGGTGCTGTATTATTCCATCTACAGCCCAAAAACGTAATAATTAATGACTTTAATGAAGAACTTATAAATGTTTATGAGACAATCAAAAACAGTCTTGAAGAACTAATAGAAGACTTAAGAACACACAACAATAACGCAGACTATTTTTATGAACTACGTGCTTTAGACAGAACAGATGGTTTTAGAAATCTAACTCCCGTTCAGCGAGCGTCAAGAATTATTTACTTAAACAAAACTTGTTTTAATGGACTTTATAGAGTAAATAATGCTGGCGAATTTAATGCGCCTTTTGGACGTTATAAAAATCCAAATATTGTTAATGAGCCAACATTAAAAGCTGTAAATAAATACTTAAATTCAAATAATATCATAATTAAAAGCGGAGATTATTCTGAAATCCTAAAAGAAACAGATGAAAAATCATTTGTTTATTTAGACCCACCATATTACCCTATTTCTGAAAGTCCAAATTTTACAGGTTATGTTCAAGGTGGTTGGAATATGTATGATCAGGTTGATCTGAGAAAAGCTTGTGACGAACTAAATGAAAAAGGCATAAAGTTTTTACTTTCCAATTCTTCTGCTGAATTTATTAAAGATCAATACAAGGATTATAAAATAAGTATTGTAAAGGCAAATCGTGCAATAAACTCAAATGGTGCTAATCGAGGCGAAGTTGATGAAGTTCTAATAAGAAACTATGAGTAAATCTAAAAACGACATAGCCTGGGAAAAAATATTTGACAAATACAAAATAATTGATAATGTATTAAATAATGGTCATTCAATAATTTCGTCTACAAACATAAATGAATTTAGAGAAGCGAGATTGATGACGAAGTTTGACCATAAATCACAACTTCCAAAACTATTTGCGGACAACAGTTTATCAATTTTGCCGACTTCAAGAGGCGGTTATGTAATTGGAAAATTTGAAACGTTTAGTAATTTTAACCCACTTTGCAGCTAACCGGGCGATAAGTTCTGTAAAATAGGGATTTTATTTTTTTTAAATTCCGAACTGTGTACTACAGATTTTCGTTTTACGAAGGGATAGAATTTGTAGTTCAAGGCTT
>JAQVGD010000148.1 GCA_028696945.1 Lutibacter sp. | reverse complement strand
AAACCAAATGATACAACAACAAACTCTTATTATGGCTTTTATGAATATGCTCACTCATAAATCCAAAATTACATATCTTTACGCTACACCCGACGCAAGCGTCGGGGAATTCTATTGATTAAAATATCTAATTTTCGGCACTTTATCATCTTTTAGAAATGGGGAAAGAGCAAAGGGGCGAAAATTCAATTATTTTTACCCTAAAAAGGGAATAATTGAATTTTCTACGTTCGAACCAACTTTAAACCTCCGAAATATGGATTTGAAATTAAATAGCAACGCTCAATTAAACTAGAGCTATTATTACCAAAAACAAAAATATTTCAATCTTTTGGAATTTGATGGAAACCAAACAACTTAAAATTATCCATTAGCAATTTTTCAAACATAGCCACTTGGCTTCCAACAAAAACACCAAAAACTTTATTCCATAAAAAAACCTCCCTTTTTCAAGAGAGGTTTTAAATTTTTTATTATTTCCTGATTAAATATCTGAAAGTGTGTATGTGATGGTTAATGGTGCAGATGAGTCACTAAATCTTAAATTACCATAATCTGTTGTTTCAGAAGTTGCATAATCAAGTTTGTAGGTTAAATTATGCCCTTTGTTTGCCCCGTCTCCAGTGTAAGCACTTCCAATTCCTTTAACAATATCTGTTGCAGTAGCTGTTAGAGTAATTGCAGATGCAGCAGGAGTACCCTTAGTACCTCCACCAGTTCCACTAGCCTCAGAAGCAAGTACAGTTAATTTTAATCCAGTTGGAACAGTGCCGTCAGTAATGGCAACAGTTACTTTTCTTGATACTGAACCTTTAACAATAGATGAATAGTTCATCCAAATGGTTGCGTTAGTTGCTGCAGCACCAAAAGTCATTGGTAATCCCGCTTCTGTTGGTGCAGTTCCATCTAAAGTAATGGCTGTTGTTCCAGTTGCTACTTCAAGATCCAATAAGGCAACTTGAGGAATATTGATGTTTACTAAATGGCTGTCTGAATTGGTGTCTTGTGCAAAAGCAGCGTTAGCAGATAAAACAATTGCAGCAGCGAAAAATAATTTTGTTAAGTTCATGAGGTTTGTTTTTTACAGTTTGTTATTATATTTTTTTGTTGTTATTTCTTTTTGATGGTACAAATATAGGTTGACATTAAAACTTGCAATGCAAAAAACAGGTAGGCAAACCTTAAGTGTCGATGAACGGAAGGTTTCTTTAGATGAGTAAACTTAACAGCAGAAAAAAGGTAAAATTAAGGAAGGTAGCTATTGGATATTGGAAATTAAATATTAAATATTAAATATTAGAAGTTAAATATTAGAAGTTTAATATTAGAAGTTGTGCCAAATTAAAGACGAATTGAACCTATTATTATAAAAATATTAACTTTGCAAACGAATTTAATTTTATATATTTGCTATATATGGAAAAAGAAACTCTTAATATCGATTTAAGAAACAAAACTTTAAGAGCTCAACTTAATGGTATTGCCTTTAAGGAAAAAGACTCTCATATTATTTATCTACCAAGTTTACAGCTTTCTGCTTATGGAGATAATTTCAAAGAGGCTAATGAAATGGTAAAAGCTACTGTTCATGAGTTTTCTAAAAATCTCTTAGAACTTCCTGAAAATAAAATAAATTCAATCTTGAAAGATTTAGGTTGGATTAAACATAAATTCTTTAAAAAAAGAATGAGTAACTTAAGTGAGACTACATTTGAAGATATAAAAAAAGAATTTAACCTTCCTGATAACACACCTGTTGAGAGGATTCCAATAGCCGTTTAATAAATGGGAGAATTTGATAATCCTGTTCCTACAAAATGTTGGGAATTATTTCTTATTTATAATAATTGTAAATTTGAAAGACAAGATGGAAGCCATCATCATTGGAAATGCCCTAATTGCTGGAGACCAATTACTTTTTGGGGACATAAGAAAGAAGTTCCAAGATTTCACATTAGAACTTGTTTGAAAACTATGAATAAAACAAACTCTGAATTTAATAAGTGGGCAAAATCCAATTGCTAAACTTGGCCCCTCGCTGGTGCGAGCGTCCCGCTCGTACCCAATAACACTAGTAACCTGATTTTTTTTGGAAAGCTATACACAATTGCAACTAGAGAAAATAAAAAATCCCTAAAATTACTTGTAGTCACGAGCGGGACGCTCGCGCTAGCGGAAGTTTAATAGCTGATATTTTATGGCAAATATCCAAGTTGCGTATTCTATGATAAAAAGCAAGAAAAAATTATAAAAAAAATCCGAACAAAAAATTTATTAACCGCAAAGCACGCAAATAAAAACCGCAAAGCACGCAAATAAAAACCGCAAAGCGCAAAAAAGTTTTTTTATATTTTAAACTTAAAGTTGGTTAAACTACTTTAAATATGGATTTTGTAATTATTGATAGTACATCCAAGTTGCGTTAAGGATTGAAGGGGAAATCCTTTTTAGCGATTTTTCATCGCTAAAAAGATTGGAACGGAAAGCCTGACTCCGCCTTTTCGGCGGGGGAACGCCCAAAATATTTTAATCGTAAAATTGCTGCCAATTACACAAATAAACAATTCAAAAAAACACCATTCTAAAAAATATTTTTGAAACAGTGCCTTTTTCTTGCTAAAAAATATAAGTAAATTAGTTATCGGTTAGTGTGTAGTTAATTACCAAGGTATTGCTTTGGTCGAAATCCAGATTGGCATAAGCGTTTGGTTCATCGCTCAATTTTAAGGTATATTGTACATTGTTGCCCTTATTTGCACCAGCTCCGGTATAAGCACTTCCAATATCGGTAATAATAGTAAGCGGATTTTCGGTAAGCTCTTGCGCAGTACCGATAGGTTTTCCCATTGTTCCGGCACCAGCACCCATATCTTCAGCCACTTTAACATAAAGTTTTACTCCCTTAGGAATAGTGCCTTCAGAAATACGTATAGTAATATCACGGCTTGGCTGTGTTTGTGAGCCAACTATAGAAGAATAATTGATCCAAACGTTGTTGTTTGTTTCCTCTATATTTAAAGGTTGTCCAGCTTCTATAACTGTGCTATTTCCCAATGAAATGGTTGAGTTTGAATAAATATTGATTAAAGCAACCTCTGGTATTTTCAAACTTATTTTATGGCTGCCAACATTCTCTTGAGCATTTAAATAGCCAAACACTACTAAAAATATGAAAAAGGTTATATTTTTATAGGTTATGGTCATTTTTTTGGCTTTTGAAAAATTATGTTTTTAAGATTTTAAGTTCGTATTAATTATAAAGATTAATCTTATTTATTTAGATTCATTCTAAAATTACAAATAAAAAATCATTGGGCAATGAAAAAACTTACTTATTTTACCATTTACTTCAAAATTAATACCGTTTGTTTGAAATAACGTACCGTTTATATTTTTTTAAATTGTTTTAACGTGTTGAAAAATATTTAAAAACGCATTAAACAGTGACCATATACCTAAAGTTACTCGTTTTATTTAAAAAAATTTGTGGGCGTTTGAAGAAAATAAGTCCGTTTTTCAGAACTTCTTATTTTGAAGATAAAAATAAAGATTGGAAATTTATCGGGAGATATTTCTAAAATAAGTTAAATAGCATTCATTTTTGACGATAATTTTCGTCAATTCGATTGATTTTCGACATAAAAAAGTATTGAGAACATAAATCATTGTTAAAATGATTCTCACTACTTTTTTACTCCTTTTACTGCAGATGTACCAAAGCAATTTCTAAGTCAACCAACAACAATTTTATATTTTCTAACTGCTTTTCGGCATCATTTAAGATATGAACGTCAATTTCTTTGCACAAAAGTGCTGACTGTGGCAAATCTAGCATTGCAAATTTGCTGCTCAATTGGTGCGCCCTACTTTTTAACTCCGATAAATTGTTGGTTTCAATCAAAGTTGGGATTTCCTCAAAATTATCTTTGAATTCTTCTACAATTAATTCTTTTAATTGTTTGAAAAACTCTTCATCATCCATCGCATATTCCTCAATTCCGCTATAGGAAATGGGCGTGTGTTTTACTAAAAAAGCAAAAAGCACTGAATAGCTTAGCGGCGATTTGGAAATTGTATAAGAAGTTTCCAGCAAATCTAACTCGGCATCGTTTATAATTAACAAAGGCAATTGTAACGATTGGCTAAATGCTAGTATAGATTTATTTTTGATAGCCGATTGAGAAACCAAATGTGTATAATTGTTTGTATTTAACATGGAATCCAACTCCTTAAAATCGTCTATAATATCAAATTGAATACCTGCATTGTGATTAAGGCATAATTTTAAGGCTTCTTGTTTTGTTTCATTTTCTTCAATAAATAATATTTTTACAGGCATTTTTGGGCTTTTTTAATTATTTTGCTTTTTTAATCTTTTCTCTTTTACCATTGGAATATATTCATTACTGAAATACGGTAAAAATAATAGTAGTGGTATATTCTTGAACAGGAAGCAGCACACTTATGCCATTAATTCTATATTGAATTGGCACTTCGTTTTCTTTACCCTTAGTATAAAAAAACACGCTATCAAAGTCGGTAATTGTTTGATATGAAGTTCCTCCATTACTGTTATTGTTATTATTATCTGTCCGCCTTACTTGGAGTTGTAAATTTGGATGCCATTCATCATAATCATCTTCCTTGCGAATTAAAACAGTAATTGTTTTATTTTTGTTCTTTGCTTCTATCTCTATTTCAGTTTCATCTGAATCACTTTCATAAGTGCCAACATAGTCATTCCCTGCTTCAGTTATCTCGGAAGCGCGAATTTTTTCTTTCCATTTTCCAGAAACATCAATTTTAACATTTTGACAAAATAGATAATTCGAAAACATTAAAAGAACGATAAGTATTAAATTTTTCATTAAAAATCGGTTAAAGTTAAACGAATAGACAATGTTGCGGATTGGTCGAAATCCAATAATTTATAATCGTAAATCTCCAATTCATAAGTAAGTTTGTACCCATTATTTTCGCCATTACCTGTATAAGCACCCTTTATATTGGATATAATTGTTTGTGGTGAATTATTGAGGGTTACCACACTTGTGGGCACACCCTTCTCTCCTTTTCCAGAACCAGCATAATTTGCTGTCCTTAGTTTTAAATAAATTCCCGGAGGCACTTGCCCATCCTCAATTACGATTGAGATATATCGTGTGGTGCCTGCTGAAACAGCCGAGGAAAAGTTAATCCATTTATTGTTATTCGCCGTCACGATGGTAGCTTTTTCACCTGCGTTATTAGGTGCCACAACATTTAACGTTACTGTTGCGTTATTTGGCTCCAGATCTAGCATAGCTATTTCACTTAACTCAAAGGTTACCCTCGTATCATCATCATCTTGGGCATAACTTGACATAGCATAGAAACAACATATTATATATATTAATGGCCTCATAACTTAAATGTTTTTTTACTTTTTTTTATTTCCCTATTTTTATTGCTGGCGTTAAAAACAGCCTTACTTTCTTCATTAGATTCAACAGAAATGGTTTTTTTCGTTTCACTAAATACAAAGTCGTCTAAAAAATTTTTAACAATTAGTTCTACTGTCCAATCTCCAGGTGTGAGTTCTTTAAACCAAAATTTGCCGTCATTATCGGTTTTGGTATAATAGGTATTGTCTTCCTTGGTTATTTTCACGATTAAATTAGGCAATTTTTTTATAAATTTCGATGATTGGATAAGTAAACTGTCTTTAAAAATAACCTGACCAAATAAAGAACCCGCATTTCCCATTTCATAAAACACTTCGGTTTCTTTATTGGGAAAAATATCAATATCAATTGGTTGTTGATGTATAATAATTTTATTTTTTGGAAGAGACGATTGTTTGATGTACAAACGATAGGTTTTGGGTTTTAAATTATAGAAATTAAACACGCCTTTTTTATCGGTCATGGCAATATGGTCATCCAAAAAAACAAGAATACCTTCAACATTGTTTTTTTCGACCGAAGTTATCTTTCCTGTTAAAGAACCCACTGTTTTATTTTTTGAAACTGGAACGTTTACTACAAAACTATAAGTTGCTGTGATTAATAGTTCTTTTGTTATGGGAAAAACGGGCAAACTCGATTCTGAAACAGCCAAACTTAAAAAATGTCTCCGTTGATAATTGTAATTTAACTTTGCCTGTAAATAATTTTGGGCTTCATCCAACTCATCAAAATTATAATCCTTTTGATAAAACAAACTAAAATTTAAGTACGATTTTAAATCATATTGAATATTGCTGCCATAATAAAATGTTTTTAGAATTTCATTTTCAAGCGAATGTTTGTTGCTTTGCTCGTATTCCCCATTTACGCCTACCGTTAAATTTTTTAAAATATTTACAGTAACACTTAAAGAACTATAAAGAGTACTTTGGGGTTCAGTGCCTTCTGCTAAAAAATTAGTGGTTTTTCCAACCCTGTTTTGCCAGTTTAAATCATATTTATAGGGCATTCTGCTAAAAAATGAAAATGTAGCTAATTTTTCTTCAAAATTGTAATAATCTAAACTTAGCTGATCCTCCTTCTTTTTAAAATAACCACCAACTCTAATTTTATTGTATCGGTTGATATTGTAATTAACATAAGCCTGATACTTTGTGGTTATTGGCGAAGAAGTGTAGTTAATGGTGTCTTTTACCGGATTTATCGCACGATACTCCGCGCCAATTTGCAAACCAAATTTTTTATTAAACCGGTAATTTGCCTGCGAAAAATATTGTTTGCTGTTTCGTAAATAGCCTTTGTAATTTTTATCAGAATATTGTGCAGAATTGATGAGATAGGCTTTTTTAAAATTTAAATAAGATGCCAGCGAAAAGGCAAATCCGTTAGTTTTATAATTACTTTCATAGGCCACTTCTCCATTAATTTTAATTTTATCATGGGTATAAAAAGAAGCGATATTAAAAATTTTTGAATTGAATTCCTCGTTGTCTTCAAATAAAGTTCTGTTTATAAATCCTGCTTCAATATGAGTTTTATCAGATAAAGCTTGAGAAATTTTACCACCGTAAGAGTCGGATATTCCTTTGGTAAATCTTGGTTTTTCATAAAACAATGTGGTGGTGGTTTTTCCAAAATCATAGCTTAAAATTCCGCCAGTTCCATAGCGTGATGTTTCCGTAATATCGGAAAGCGAAAAATTCACATGCCCCAAAATAACTTCCATCTTTTTACTTCTATAAAGAATGCTGTATCTTTCATAATCACCGAACCTTACAATATCGCTTTGACTGGGACCTGAATAGTCAAAACTTAAATAATGTTTGTTATCTCTATCCAAAAAACCCTGTCCCTCAATTTTAAACTTAAAAACATCTAAGGTATCCAACCCTCTTAAAGAATTAAAAATTGTGGTTGCTGTGATTGGAAAACGATAATATAAATCGGGTTTCCTAGTGTTATTTGGATAAACATTTACCGCCACTCTATTTGAAAATAAGGTGTCTTTTGAAACAATAACAGCCTTTAAATTATTTAAAACCATTGTTTTGCTGCTTACATTCTCAGGAACTTTTTGATAAACGGCGACAACCAAAGAAGAATCTGGTTTCAACATGGCGTTAGCTGGCACTATTTTAAGCGGATTGAAAGCTTCAAAATTTATTTTTTCTTCACTATTTCCATTATTTGTTACCAAATACTCACAGTAAAATTCTTTTTCGAGGCGTAAATATTCTGGAGCATTTAAAACCTCAACAGTCAAATTGTATAATTTAGAAACACGAAGTGCTATTTCCTGAGAAGCAATTGGCACATTGTTATTATTGGTAATTTTCAATAATGTTTTATAATTTCCAGCAGCGCAATGGTTGTTAACACCAAAGGTAAACAGCACTATTTTTTTATTATTTGCGCCAACATCCACCTTTTTAATATTTGTTGCCAAATAAAATTGATCTGGAATCACAAATTCACAATTCAAATTCAGCGGGTTACCAGTTTTATTCAAAATTTCGAAGACGATGGTATAATTTTTTCCAGGAACTAAATTTTCTGGAATATTTTTTGCTGAAATTTCAACAGTACTATTTTGTGCTTCAACTTTTGACATAGATATTAAAATCAATAAAAAAAGAAAAGAATAGGTTACTATTGATATTTCAGGAAAATTTCTCAAATTAAAACTGAAAAAAGACAGAAATTTTGGATTCCATAATTTGTTTTAGGGTTATTTATTTTCAAACTCTAAATCGATGGAATAGATATTTTTGCCGTAATCGGCAACCAAAACCGCTGTATATGCGCCTTTCGGCAAGCCTGAAATATCAAGCGAAAATTGCTTACAAGAATCTGGATATACTTTTTTAA
>JAQVGD010000147.1 GCA_028696945.1 Lutibacter sp. | reverse complement strand
CCAGAAATCCCAACTCAAAAAAAGATTGCATATATTTTGAATACATACGATACAAAAATTGAGAACAACAACGTCATTATAAAAAATCTAGAAACTATGGCTCAAACTATTTTTAATGAATGGTTTGTGAATTTCAAATTCCCCGGTTACGAAAAAGTAAAAATGGTAGATAGTGAAATGGGAGAAATTCCTGAAGGATGGAAGATTTTATCTTTAAATACTATTGCTGAAGTTATTTTTGGTTTTAATTTTAAGGCAAAAGAATTTAATGAAGAACAAAATGGTATTCCAGTTGTACGTATTAGAGACGTCTTGTCTGGAGTAACAAAAACTTTTTCTCCAGAAATTCCAAAAGATGAGTATAAAATTAACTCTGGTGATTTACTTATTGGGATGGACGGAACTTTCCATTGTAGTTTTTGGTATTCAGAGGGGGCTTACTTAAATCAACGGGTTGCTCGGATAAGGACTAACTTTCCTGGGTATTTTATTTATGAATCAATAAGACTCCAATTAGATTTTTTACAAAAAACAATCACGGGTGCTACTGTTGGACATTTATCAAACGGAGATATCAGAAATTTTAAAATATTAATTCCAGAAAATGAATTGATGTTACAAATTTTCAGTAATATTACTGAAAAGGTATTGAAATTAAGAACAGAAAATATTTCTCTAAAATCGCAGAGGGACCAATTATTAGAAAAATTAATTTAATTATTATGAACGAACTCCAGGCTATCAAAGAAATAGTGAAAGCGAATGCGACTGCTGTTTATCAAGATTCAACACAGCCTTCCGTGCGTGTTTTGGGTAAGTCTTTAGCACAATGTGTGTCACTATTTGCCACACCGATTGGGAAAATGGCTGAGATTTTTGAAAAAAATCTAACAAAGTATATAGACAAGCTTGAAGGACTTTCAGATGTACAAATTAAAGAACCAGAAACGCGTATCTTAGTCCCTATTCTTGAAAGACTCCGTTATACGGATGATGAAGTGGTTGCTGATTATTATGCTCAAATATTAGCAACAGCATCAACAACTGAAAATGCAAATAAAGTCTCAGTTGCTTTTATTGAAATTCTAAATCGCCTATGTGCTGATGAAATCAAAATTCTTGAGTTTATAAATTCACATCACAATACCCTTATTCTTGAAAAAGAAACTGGCGAGGAGTATCAAACATCTTTTTTTGGGGTGTTACCAGTTATGAATGTACACATAAATCAAAAAGATGGCGGTTATGTTGTTGCAATAAAAAATTTAACTTATTTATTAGAAAAAATTAAACTTAACAACGCAGATAACTTAAACATGTATTTTGATAATATGTTTGCACTTGGTTTACTTCTTAAACCAGCAATGATAAGAGCAAATGACAATAATATTTATTTATTTTTAAAAAAGAATATTCAGATAAAACAGCTTGAGGCACAAATTGTTGAAGGGCAAAAATTGGATTTTTCTGAAGCAAGAATTGAGACAACAGAGCTTGGAAAACAGCTGCTAAGTATTGCAAGTTATAACAAGAAATAATATGAACCCATTAAACGAAAACAACTTAACCGAACAATCACTTATCGAATGGCTACAAGGCCAGGGTTATGAGTATATTTATGGTCCAGATATAGCCCCAAATCAGCCCAAATCTGAACGATCAGATTTTCATACTGTTATATTAAAAGACAGGTTACTTTCTGCTGTTCGTAGGTTTAATCCACAGTTTCCAGCAGAACAAGCAGAACAAGTTGTTGATGATTTTACTAAATATCACAACGCAGATCTTGCTCTTGGAAATAAGGAAATATTTTCTTTGATCACTGAAGGGGTAAAGAAAACATGGCATGAAGATGGTGTGGAAAAAACAGAAGTTGTTAGACTTATAGATTTTACAAATACTGACGCTAATGAATTTTTATTTGTAAATCAATTTACGGTTCAAGGTATAGATAATGTCTGTCGTCTTGATGGTGTTATTTTTGTAAATGGAATTCCATTTACAATACTTGAACTGAAAAGTCCTGTTCGCGAACAAGCAACAATTGGTCAAGCATATCGCGATATGGAGTATTATAAAAAAGAAATCCCAAAGCTTTTTTTGTATGCCCAAATACTTTGTCTTTCCGATCTAACAGAAGCAAGGCATGGAACAATATCTTCTTCTTGGGAAAGATATGGTACGTGGAAAGGGATTGAATCTGAATCAGATTTTCCAAACGGAGCAACTGAGTTAGAGGTGCTTGCGAAAGGTCTCTTAAATAAAAATCGTTTACTTGATGTTATTCAAAATTTTATTGTTTTTGAAGCAGATGGTGATGGTGATGCTGTTTCATATACTAAAAAAATGGCCATGTATCATCAGTATTATGGTGTAAATAAAACAATTGATAGTACCATACATTCAGTACAAGGAGAACAAGATCGGAAAATTGGTGTATTTTGGCATACACAGGGATCTGGAAAATCATTATCTATGGTTTTTTATGTAAACAAGACAAAACGCATTTCAGAATTAAAAAGCCCTGCCTATGTCTTTTTGACAGACCGCGAAGATTTGGATGATCAGCTTTTTAAAACCTTTAGTCGTACTGGCTATGGTACTCTTGCAAAAAGAGCTTCGAGTATTCAAAATTTAAAAGACCGCCTTACTCATCTCGGAAGTGAACTCATATTTACTACTATTCAAAAATTCCAAGATGATCCTGATGCATATAATGTTTTAACCGATAGAGAAAATATTATCGTCCTAACTGATGAAGCTCATCGTACACAGTATAGTATGCTCGCCGGCAATGTGAGACAATCCTTGCCAAATGCTAGTTTTCTTGGTGTGACAGGAACTCCTATTTCACAAAGTAAACGCGATACTGAACGTGTGTTCGGCCCAATTATAAGTTCATATAAAATTGGTCAAGCTGTTAAAGATAAAGCAACTGTACCAATCTATTATGAAGGACGTTTAATACCATTACATTTAGCTGATCAATTTGTTGATAGAAAATTGGATGATATTCTTGGAGAAATTGTTGTTGACGAAAAAGCAAAGGCTCGCAAAGAATGGGCTGTACTTGAAGAGGTAGTCGGTGCTCCAAATCGCATTGATCAAATCGCAAAAGATATTGTGACACATTTTAATAACAGACCGATTGAAGGAAAGGCAATGGTTGTCACAATGAGTCGTCCAATCGCAGTTGCCATGTACAATGCATTAAAAATAATTCCCAATGCTCCTGAATGTGCTGTGATTATTTCTAATATGGATGATTTTGGAAATCAAGTTCAATCTGAACATGATGTGAAAAAACTGGAAAAGCGATTTAAAAAAACAAATGATTCACTTCGCTTGGTAATTGTGTGCGACATGTGGTTGACTGGTTTTGATGTGCCCAATCTACACACAATGTATTTAGATAAACCACTTAAAAATCATGGTTTGATGCAAGCAATTGCTCGTGTAAATCGTGTATACAAAGATAAACCAGGTGGTTTAATTGTTGATTATATTGGTGTTGCTGAAAATTTGAAAAAAGCTCTTGCTATTTATGATACTGACATTCAAAAAGAAGCAATGGTTCCTCTTGACGATGTTATTATTGAAATGAACAGACTTCACAAGGAAATTTCAAATTATTTTATAAATATTGATTTTTCTGGCTGGAGAATTAAAAAAGGTATTGAGCTGGTTACTCTTTTTCAATCAGCAATGAATGATGTCATTTCAAAAGACGGGCATCTTTCTGATGATAAAAAAATGGCATATATAGGAAGTGTTTCAAAACTTTCACAACTTCATGCCCTTGTTATGCCAGAAGAAGAAGCAATGAAAATTGCGACAGATATTCAATTCTTTCAGTCTATTCGTGAAGCAATAAGTAAACAAACTGTAATACCGCATATTATTTTCCCTGAAGCCAAAGAAAGTGCAATCAGGAGTCTTATTCAAGATTCAATTCAAGCCGAAGGTGTTATCGATTTATTTGCAGAAGAAAATGGTGAAAAGAAAAGCATCTCTATTTTTGATGAACGTTTTTCTGAAGAAATAAAGAAAGTTAAATATCAAAATCTTGCTATTGATACAATTCGTAAAATGCTTGATCAGGAGATTAAGGTTCGTTCCCGTGTTAACAAAGCTCGCTATGAAACAATGCTTACCTTGCTTACAGATCTGATTGAAAAATATGAAAATAATGTCATTAGTTCAGCGGAAATTATTAAACAACTTCTTGATATAGCAGAAGAAATTAAAAAATTAGATAATGAAAGCAAAGACCTCGGTTTGTCAGAAGAAGAGATTGTATTTTATGACACACTTGCCGCTGATCCTGATTTAAAAAATGCTGGTATTGATGTAAAAGAATTTGTTAAAGATTTGATAAAACGAGTTAGGAGAGATTTGACGATTGATTGGACTAACAATGAAACCATAAAAGCACGCATACGACAAAACGTCCGTCTATTATTAATTCAAAAAGGTATTATTGAAGAAAAACATACTGAGCGTTTAATAGATCTGATTTATCATGAAGTGGTAAGAGTATATAGAGAGTACACACCATCATTTTCATTTGCGAGTGTTTAATATATTAACTATTTTAATAGTTAAAGGTCGAAAATTTAATTCAAAATTAATAATGCAAAATTATGCCGTTCGTTCAACAGGAACCTCGAATATTTAATCGAGCAAACATTGAAGCCATAAAGCCGGGATTAAATGGTGTTTATGGTTTATTCAAACAGGGCCAATGGGTTTACATAGGTAAAGGTGAAATACGTGCTAGGTTGCTTGCTCACCTTAATGGTGATAACCTATTAATTACGAGAATGCAGCCAACGCATTATGTGGATGAGGTTCTCACAGTGGATCCGTCTGCGAGAGAAAAACAGTTAATTTTGGAATTCACCCCACCTTGTAATCAAAAGATTGGTTAGGTACTTGGAAAAAGTGTCTGAGTAATTAGAGACTGACTGGCCTGAGTTTTGGCAGTAAAGGCTTGGCTGAGATGGCGCATGAAAAGCACGCCTTCCACAAAATACGTCCAAAGGGGCGTATTTTTGTTTATTTAGTCTGTGTAGGTAAACTGTAGGTAACTCAACTTCGCAAGAATCCATATGTAAGCTATAATTGACTGGACTTTTAACTCATTTTGGGTTAAAATGTAATTGACAATTAAAGGTCGAAAGACCAGACATCCTAACCCTAAAGACAAAATATTTAGGTATGGTGTCCTAAATCCCAATGACGACACTGAACTCCACGTTCAGCGACTCGTCATTGGGTTATACTGGGAAACTAGTATAAGGCTGTAAAGCCTAGCTGGCGTGGGGTTTTGTGTTTTATGCTGGCTACCCAATAAAGGTCGGTTTTTTATATTTAATTATTAAATTTTTTATATGAGTAAAACAATATTAACTAAAAGTTGCCCTCATTGTAAGGCAACTATAGATAAGACAGCTAAAAAATGTCAGCATTGCCAAACAGATTTAAGGAACTGGATTAATCGTCATCCAATATGGACTGTTATAATTTTGATTTTCTTGATACCATTTTTTATTTCTGCTATGAATGATACAGAAAAAACAAACATATCTACTAATACACAAAATAATAATCTACAGGTTGGCCAAGAAGCATATTTACGTTTACCAAACATTTCCGATCCATCCCAGATGATATGTCTTGGTGAAACTATAAATGATGCTAATAAAATTACTAAAGCTATGTTGGCTAAAGATTTTATAGGACTTCTTGAGATTAAAGGAGCTTTTTGTGTTAGTAATGGAACCAAAGTAAAAATTATAGAAAAAGATTTTCCTCTAAGGAAGGTAAGAATAGTTCAAGGAGTAAATAAAGTAGACAATGATAAGATTGGTTTAGCTGGTTGGTTACCGCTTGAATGGGTGGTGACAGAATAATATATTGTTGTGCGTAATTCTCTTTTGTGAAATAATAAACAAAGATAATTTTGACACTTTTTATTAATAACCAATTTAAAAACTATGAGCGAGCAAATAACACCAAGCAAAAAAATCTCAGTAGGCTTAATCCTGAGCTGGATATTTGGAGTTCTTTTTGCTTTAAGCGGAATTGTTTCTGTTTTTTCAGAGCCAATCCCAGGTTTAGTTATGTTAATTATGGCGGCTGTTCTTCTTCCGCCTGTTACAAAGTTGGTATATCAAAAATGGAAGTACCACCTTTCGAAAGGGATGAAAATTGTTGTTATAGTTATTGGTATAATTATTTTTGGTTCAACAATTGATACTTCAAGCACTGCGAAGCAACAAGATAATCAACCACAAGTTCAACAAAAGCAAGAACAATTTATCTCAAATATTGACCAACAAAAAGATGAAATAAAACCGATAGAAGAACAACCTAAACCTGCTAATAACGAACAACCAGCTAAAACGGAAAAGATAGAAACAATTCCTACTCCCGAAAAAGTTGAAATTCCAGAAGAGACAAAATCAGCACCAGTACTAAGTGAAACAGTTAGCCAAAAAAATGCAGTTAAAAGCGCGAAGGCTTATTTAAACTACTCTGCATTCTCTTATACTGGATTGATTAAGCAGTTAGAGTACGAAAAATTTTCGCACGCTGATGCAGTTTATGGTGTAGATAATTCGAATGCTGACTGGTTTGCACAAGCTGCTAAATCAGCTAAAGCATATATGGAATATTCAGCTTTTTCTCGTGGCAGTTTAATTGATCAGTTAAAATACGAAGGATTCACGCAAGCACAAGCAGAGCATGGAGCTGATACAGTTGGTCTATAACAATCAACGGAATAAAAGGTTTGGATTTTGTCTCGCCCCTCTCTCATATTTTTTATTAAAATAAATAAATATGATTTATCTATTTTGGAATTTAATATTTTATTATGGGTTTATTTAATTTTATAAAATTAAATAAAAACAAGGATTTAAGAAAATCAGAATGTCCATATTGTAAAAATGTTTTAGAAAAAATCCCCGGTAAAAAAACTAAATGTAAAAATTGTAGCAATTTTATTATAGTAAGGACTACCCCCAAAGATAATAACAGAGTTCTTGTAACAGAAGAAGATGCTAGAAAAATAGATTTAGAATGGGCTAAAATAAATGGAACTTATGATAATATAATTAAAGAGGAAAATGAATTAAATGAAATAAGAGAAGGAATGAGAAAAAAATATGGGAAGAATCCTTCTGAAAGAGTGGTCATGTGGTCTTATTTAAATTCCCAATTATTAGAGCATATAAAAAATAATAATTGGGGTTCGTATACATCTGTAAAAAGAAAGATGGCAGAAATATTGAAGAAAGAAAATAAATTAGAAGCATCTATAATTTATTATTTGATGGTGTGTTATTTAGAAATAAATGGAGCAAATGATTTTCAAACAGATGACCCAGAATTGTTAAAGGAACGCCCTTTTTTTGATCCAAGCTATTATTACGGAATTTCACCTAGAGTAATTTGTGGAATTAAAAAAATAGCAACAGAAAGAAATTTAAAAATTGAAGACATAAAGAAAATTTTTATAGACAGAAATAATGTTGTAAGAAAAAGAACTCCTCTTAGCCCTGAAGAATGTTGGCCAGAGGTTGAAAAAAAATTATTCAACTTAAAATAAATAAAAGGAAATTTTTAATTCTTTAAAAACTTTTAGACACGTATCTAAAAGTTTTTTTGTTTTATTTATCAATGGTATATTCCTTACTCTTCCCACTCACTATCAACACTTTTATCTCATTTATTATTTCTTCGTTCATTCTTTTATTTTCATTACTTAATTCCCTTATTTTATCTTCTAATTTCATTCTTTGGTAACTAAAGTTATTTTGTCTATAAGCACGACTATTGTTATTAAGAATGTATTGAGAAGCTCTAAGTGATACATTCTCATTACCACTCTTTGCTAAGTTAATTATTTTAGATTCTGCCAAATCACAAATAGCATCACGTCCAATCTTACTTGATTGATGCATTTCTTTTTTAAATACCTCATCTTCAATAATCCAGCGGTAATAGGTAGCTCGAGAAATATCTACTTTTTTGCATAAGAAGCTAACCAATGGATTATCTTTCGCCAGTTCAATTAATTGTTTTTTAATTTTCTTTTTTGGCAGGCTCATATTTAACAGCTTTTTTACCAGTTAATTTTTCCCACCGATTTCTAATCACTTCAGCATAAATTGGTGATTTTTCCATAATATAGCAACGACGGTTTAATTTGGTGGCGGCAATTAAAGTAGACCCGCTTCCACCAAAAGGTTCCACAATTAAATCACTACGTTTTGTGAGTACTTTGATATAGGGAATCAATATTGGTAATGGTTTGGTGCCAAAAATTATTCCTTGGCCTGAATGTTTGGCATCGTCAGCATTAAACTGAATAAAGTCAGTCGGACAAATCTTTTTACCTTTTTCATATCCCTCCCATTGAGGTTTGCCAGAGATAGCATAAA
>JAQVGD010000010.1 GCA_028696945.1 Lutibacter sp. | reverse complement strand
CATATACTTGTTTTGGTGGAGTTATAGGAAAGAAAAGTATTTTTGGTGGAAACATAGCAAAAAGGAATATTGAAAATAGCAATAAGCCAAATGTTCCCAAAAAAAACCATTTTGTTCTTTTCCCTCTCAAAGCATATTGCAAAGTGCGTTCATAAAGGCTTTCTAATTTTGGTAAAAATTTATATTGAAACCATTTTGTGCCTGGGGTTAAAAACTTTGTGTTTATAATGCGAAGCAATCCCGCAAACGCCAACAATAATCCGATGGCATTCAATGCTTTTATTCCTAAAATTAATCCTGCAATAATAAAAACGACCCCAAGAAAAAACAAAGCGGAACTATAAATCACTATTTTTTTAAAATTAACTTCATCTTCCTTTATTTTCATATAAACCGACGTTAATACGGGGTTTATTACCAAGGCTACGAATAATGATGAAACCAATACAATAATTAAAGTAATGGGCAAATAACGCATGAATTCACCCATTATTCCTGGCCAAAATGCCAATGGTAAAAAGGCTGCCAGCGTTGTTGCCGTTGAAGCAATAATAGGCATAGCTACTTCGCCAACGCCATATTTTGCGGCATCAATTTTTGAGTAACCTTCGTCTAACAAGCGATATATATTTTCAACAACAACAATTCCGTTATCTACCAACATTCCCAAGGCAATTACCAGAGAAAATAACACCATGGTATTTAAGGTAACGCCCAAAGCATTCAATACGATGAATGATATAAACATGGACAATGGAATTGCGATTCCCACAAAAAGGGCATTTCTTATTCCAAGGAAAAAAAGCAACACAACCACCACCAAAATAATTCCCAGAATAATGCTGTTTTCCAAGTCTGAGACCATGGTTTTGGTATCGTTAGTTTGATCGTTGGTTTTAGAAATATTTAAATTGGAAGGAAAGTAGTTTTCTTTGGCTTTTGCAATAATGGCATCAATTTGTGTAGAAGCAATAATTAAATTTTCGCCGCCACGTTTGGTAACATCAAGCATTACAACAGGTTGCGAAAATTCGCGGGCGTAACTTTGTTTTTCCTGTTCTTTAAAAGTAACGGTTGCAATATCGCGCAAGTAAACAATTTCTTCGTTTTCCTGTTTTATAATAATGTCAGCAATTTCATTTGCCGATTTAAATTCGCCTATAATACGAACATTTCTGCGCAAACCATTTTCCAATAAATCGCCACCTGAAACCGTCATATTTTCATTTTGGATGGCTTGAGCAATATCATTAAAGCTGATTTTGGAAATTTCCATTTTGTATAAATCAACGCTAATTTCCATCTCCTTGTCTTGAATACCACGGATATCAACGGTAGAAATTTCAGGAACTTTCTCAATTTCATCTTCCAGATATTCGCCGTATTCTTTAAGTTCATCCATTGAAAAATCGCCCGATAAATTAATGTTCATAATCGGCATTAATTCTGCGATATTTAATTCTTTCACATTGGGATCGGCAGGTAAATCCTTTGGAAAATCTTTATCGGATTTGGCGATATCAACCTTGTCCTTTACTTTTCGCAAAGCTTCCGTAGGCGTAACGCTAAAATCGAATTTTACCTTTATAGATGAAAATCCTTCGATGGAAGTGGAGGTAATTTCATCAACACCAGAGATTCCATTTATTTCTTTTTCGAGCGGACGTGTAATTAATTTTTCAATATCAATTGCGGAGTTTCCAGGATAGGGTGTAGTCACATATATTTCTGGCACAACAATTTCGGGGAAAGCTTCCCTTGGCATGCTTTGATAAGAAAAAATTCCAGCCAAAAAAATCATTCCAATAATCACAAACACGGTCATTTTGTTGTTAATTGACCAAGTTGAAAGTTTGAATTCTTTTATTACTTTACTCATTTTTGATGTTTTCTAGGTTTGTGGCAGAATTACTCTTTACTTATTTTAACGTGATCTCCATCTTTTACAAATCTTGCGCCTGCATTTACCAAAGTGTCGGTTTCCTTCAAACCAGCACTCACATATACTTCTAAGTTGTATTCATTAGCAACAGTAATTAAATTTTTAATTACCTTTTTCGTATTATTTTCAGTAACAAGCGTAAATACATAATCTTTCCCATTTTGATCCTGTTGCACCAATGTAGCGGGAATTGTGATTCCCGTTGTTTCAAAATCCACTATTTTAATATCGGCCAATAAATTAGGCTTGATACTTTGATCTTCATTGTCGATGTTAATCCTGATTTTAAAACTTCGGTTTGCCGGATTTATATAATTACCAACTTGCGATATTTTTGAATCTATTTCTTTGTTTATTGAGGTAAAGTGCACCACAGTTTCGGTTCCTTTTTTAATAATTGGCAAATAGGTTTCTGTTACGTCGGCTTCCACATATACATTGTCTAAATTCAACAATCTCACAGCGGGCATTTGCGGACTGGTAAGTTCTCCCAATTTTGGAAAAATTTCATCTACAATTCCACTAAAAGGTGCGGTAATTCTCATTTTTCTTGCTTGGGTTTTTAAAGATGATAAGTTATTTTCTAAACTTTCTTTTTGCGCTTTTGCCTGAAGGTATTGCATTTCTGAACCAATTTTTTGGTTCCAGAGTCTTTCCTGGCGTTCAAAAGTTGTTTTTGCCAAACTTAATTGGGTATTCAATTCATCGATGCTGTTTTTTATTGACGAATCATCCAATTGAATTAAGAGTTGGCCCAACTGCACTTTCTGACCTTCTTTTACTGGAATAGCAGTAACGGTTCCTCCTAATTCAGGACTGATTTCAATATTTTTGTTGGCTTTAGCAACTCCTTGAATTTCAAGAAAGTGTTTAAAAACACCATTCTTAACTGGAACTATGGTAATGGTTTGGAGATTTTTATCGGAATCTAATTTTGAGATTTTTATTTCAACAGATTTTAATAAAGTGTTTAAACTGTCGATTTTGGCTGTTAATATTGTTTTTTGTGCATTTAATTCTTCTAAGGAAGATTTTTTGGCTTCTTTGCCACAAGAGATGGCAAGTGTGGCAATAATAATAAGTAGTGATATTTTTTTCATGAGTTTCATTTTCTAGTTGTTGATTGGTGTGTTTAATGCGTTGTCTAAAGCTGCTTTATTGGCAATCACATTAAGCATGGCCTGTAAATAATTTTGTTGCATGGTGTATAATTGTCTTTGCGCTTCCAATAATTCAAAACTTGTTGAAATTCCTTCAAAAAATTTAATTTGCTGTTTATTTTCAATGCGTTCAGCCAAAGCTAAATTTTGTTTGGATGTTTCATATTCTTCCATGCTGAAATTGTAATCTGTTTTGGCAGATTCCAACAAAAGATATAATTTTTGTTCTGTTTCTGTTAGGTTTGTTTTCGATTTTTCGAGTTCAATTTTAGCTTGTTGTGTCCTGGAACTTCGCGCCAAACTGCTAAATATTGGAATGTCTAAACTAACGCCTAGCAAGGAAGACTCGAACCATACCTGTTCCTTTTTTAAAAAGTCAAACGTCTGTTCATAAGCGGCATAATTGAAATTTAAAAAACTTTTTAGGGTGGGCAATGCCTTGCTTCGTTCAAGTTTTACTAACAATTCATTTGCTTTTTCCGTATTTTTTGCAATTTTAAAATCGATGTGGTTTTCAACGATTAAATCGGAGCCAAGCAGTTCTAAATTGATATTTTCTTTGGTTAGATTTGTTAAAGAATCTGTTAATATTACAGAAGTATTAATGTCCAATCCCAATGTAATATTCAACATTTTATAGGCAATTATTTTTAAATTTTTGGTTTTGGAAAGTTGGCTTTTAACCGAGGATAATGTAATTTTTAGTTGCTCCACATTTTCTTCTTCAATAAAACCATTCAGAAAAATTTGGTTGGTTTCTGCCAAGTTTTTTTCTAAAGATTTAATATTTTTTTCATATATAGAAATACTTTCTTCACTCAAAAGCACATTTCCGTAGGCATTTATAACCGCTTCTCTAATGCCAAGTTCCGTTTTTTCTTTGGTATTTTCAGAAATTTTCAAATACGTTTTTGCCGATTGCAAACCTACCAAATACGAACCATCAAAAATGAGTTGGTTTAAAGTTGCAGAAGCATTCACGCTGTGTTTCGTTCCAAAGAAAACCTCTTCAAAATCTCCCTGATTACCGCCAAGAAATTCAGCTGGAATTAAGGAAACCTGTTGCTTCATCCAATTTTGATAATCTATTTTCGCATTAATTTCTGGCAGTCCGATAGTGGTGGTTTCCCATTTTTTCCTTTTTGCAATTTCAACATCTCTATTTGCATTTACCGAGGCATAACTATTTTTTAAGGCATAATCTATCGCTTGTTTCAATGATAATGAGATGCTTTCCTGAGCATTTATATGAAAACTAAAGAGTATTCCAATACTTATAACTATTATTTTTTTCATGCTTAAATTTCCTTTTTTTCTAATTGTTCTTCTAGAATTTTTAATCCTTTTGAGGTGGCAATGGCTCTTGTATGATATTCAATAGCGTTGGTTTCTAATTCCCTCAAGGTGTTTTTGTTATATGTGTGTAAATTGGAATTGTGCAGACTTAACATCAGGGAAAAATAGAATTTTGTTATAAGTTCAAGGTTGATATCTTTTCGGTAAAGACCTTCCTCTATTCCCTTTGTTAAATTGTCGGCAATACATTCTTTGAAAACTAAAAATTCACTGTCAATTATTTTTTTATAGGTTTTAGGATAGTATTTTTCTAGCTGATACATTGGGGAATCGTCAGAATTTTTAAACATTTCTTTAAAAACTTTTTTTATTTCAAAGTTTTCCTGAATGGCATTGTATCCTAGCGCACAAATATTGGTAATGGTTTTGTATATTCCGTCGTGAAAATAATGAACGGCTTCATCAACAAGCTCAACCTTATTTTTATAATACTTGTAAATTGTTTTTTTTGAGATGCCTAAATCGCTGGCAATATCATCCATTGTAACACTTTTAAAACCGTATTTTAAAAATATTTCACCGGCCTTTTTTAAAATAGTTTCCTTCATATCAAATTCCTCATTTTTAATTTGAGAATGCAAATATACGAACGGAAACTTTAAAAACAATAGAAGTTTCCAAAGTTTTTTAAAATTAATTGATTATATCTTTTTGGCATTTTTTTAATTTGCTTTGAAAGGCGTATTTTTACAACAAATTTCAAATCAAAATGAAGCGTATTGAAACTTATAAAGAAGATTTTATTGGCTATTTAAATGAAAAAATTAACATAAAAGAGCCCGCTAATTTGTACAAACCAATACATTATATACTTCAAATAGGTGGAAAACGCCTGCGCCCGGTTTTAACTTTAATGACTTGTGAAATTTTTAATGGTCAGGTAAAAGAGGCTTATGATGCTGCGTTGGCTATAGAAATTTTTCACAATTTTACCTTGGTGCATGATGATATTATGGACAGTGCGCCAATAAGAAGGGGATTTGAAACGGTTCATAAAAAATGGAATATAAATACTGGAATATTATCTGGCGATGCGATGCTGATTATTGCATATCAATGTTTTGAAAATTATGAGTCTGTTATTTATCAAAAGTTGTTGAAATTATTTAGCAAAACGGCCTTAGAAGTATGTGAAGGACAACAATTGGATGTCGATTTTGAAAGTAGAAATGATGTTACCATTGAAGAGTATTTACAAATGATTACTTATAAAACTTCGGTATTGGTGGCAGCAGCCATGAAAATGGGTGCCATAATAGCGAATGTTAATAACGATGATAATGAGGCTGAAAAAATATATGAATTTGGATTAAACCTCGGTATTGCTTTCCAATTGCAGGACGATTATTTAGATACTTTTGGCGATGAAGCACTATTTGGGAAACAAATAGGAAGGGATATCTCTGAAAATAAAAAGACATTTTTGTTTTTGAAAGCCATTGAAGTTTGCGAAATAAAGGATAAAGAAAAATTGATGGCATTATACAAATCAACTGCTAATAATGAGCTTAAAATAAAGGAAGCAACCCAAATTTTTAAAAAGAACAACATCCCCGAAATCACAATTCAGGAAATTGAAAGTTATACAAATAAGGCCTATGAAATTTTAGATAAATTATCGATTTCCGATGAGAAAAAAACCATGCTAAAAAATTTCGGGAACAGTTTAATAAAACGCACCATTTAATGTTACCCGCAAAAAATACTGAGGAATTATTACATTTAATTGAATGTGAAAATTTGTACGAGCACTTAATTGAGCAGCTAAACAAAGATTTTCAATTGGCAAACGTAACGGTAAGTTTTGAAATCGCAATTTTACCTGTTCAGCTAAAAAAGCAATTATTTGAAGTTTTGCTAAATTTAATCACCAAACAATATGATGATTATTTAAACCTATTGTACAGAATAGATGTGCCCGAAAGTGAGTTGGCCAAATTGAAACAAGATAATTTAACTACCAATATTGAAGAAATAACCTATTTGGTTTTAAAAAGAGAATATCAAAAAGTATGGTTTAAACATAATTTTGATAAAATTTAATGCAATTAAAACAGTGATAATTTAATATTCAGGAGGTTAGGTTAGTTTTTGAAATTTTTAAAAATGTTAAATCAATTAATTAAAAATCACAAAAAATTATTGTACGTAAACGAAAATAGTGGTAATATTGCAAACCAGTTTTTAGGTCCCATAGCTCAGCTGGTTAGAGTACCTGACTCATAATCAGGGTGTCCTTGGTTCGAGCCCAAGTGGGACCACAATATTAAAGAAGATTTACATTTATAGTAGGTCTTTTTTTTTGAAATAAAACCAGGCGAGAAGTTTATCCCGAGTTAGCCTGTCCGTTAGGCAGGCGAAGTCGAGGGAAACCCAAGTGAGACCACAATATTAAAGAAGATTTACATTTATAGTAGGTCTTTTTTTTTGAAATAAAACCAGGCGAGAAGTTTATCCCGAGTTGTAAAAAATATTAGACTGAGACTTTTGTCACAACGATACTTAGCAATATTCCTTTTTATTTTTTTCCTTGCTTTTTTAGCATTATAACAAAAAAAAGCCTCAATATTAGAGGCTTTTGATGTTGTTTTTTTAATAGTGTCCGCAGAGTACAAGTATTAATTTTAATTATTAACTAAAACTATATCGCTTATATCGTCGGCTAATTTATGTAATCCATTTGTAATCTGCAACATTTTTTTATCGGATAATTTTGTTAACCCTTTGATATATTGTCTAAATAAACTAGGATTAAGACCAATATATTCAGCAAATGCAGATTTATTAATCACATTGTAGTGTTCAAAAAATTGTTCCATATCAACTGTAAAATTAATTTCAACATCATTGATATGAGGGGCTTCAATTTCTTTTTCCGTCAAATATTCAAAGTAGTCTGTCAAAGCCTCTTTAAAATTTTCCTTCATTTCGTTAATACTATCTCCAGCAGTGACAATACCGTCAATCTCTTTTATATAACCTGAAAAACCTGTGTTGGTCTTTTCGATTATTGCTGTGAATACTTTTTTCATTTTTTGTAACTTTTTAATTTAATATTCTCTCTACCTGTTAATTGTTTAGTTGTGTTGTTATCCTTATTAAAAGGGAGGGCTATTTAAGTCCTGCTCCCTTTAAGATACTTTCTAAAGTACCTTTAGCCAATTCTTTACTCCCATGTCTGAGAATTGGTAGTTGACCTTTTTTAGTCGGATGCCGATATAAATCATGTTTTTTCCCATGCTTATGTAAAAACCAACCATCCTTTTTTAAAATCTTTATGATTTCATTATTAGTTGCCATAAGTTGACATTTAAAATTGATACTTAGTGAATTCGCCTTTTAAACGAGCTTTCACCCCTTGGTACTCTACGGGTAATAATGGTTAATAAATCAAAGAACTTGGTATTTATATTCCATTACTGGATAACAACACTTCAAATATACTACTTTTGTTATAAGTAAACAACATTTTTATAACAAATATGTTATATTTATAATTTATTATGTTTTTTTATAAGAGGATTTTGAATATACAAGGCATTTATGATTAAAGAGTCTATGGGACATCAAGATGCAAATACAACAAAATTATACTTAGAGGAACTTGGTTGCAACGTTATTGATGAAGCTTGTGATCTGTTATTAAATTTTTAGAAATCCTATTCAATTCTAAAAATTTTAAGCAACCACTTGTTGATACAAATACTTCTGAAAATCTATAAATAATGTTTTAATATCTGCAACTTCACCTAAAACAGCTTTTGCATCTTCAAAAGATTGATATTTATTGGTAAGTAAAACTGGTAGTTTTTCTTGGTCTAACTCTCCAACTCCAGTTTCTACATATTTAGCCAACACAAATTCTATAAATTCTTTTTGTTTGTCGTTTAACAAGGTGAAAATAGTTGCTTGTGCTGCTGCAACTCTGGCTTCTCTGGTAATTGGTTTTATATCGCTGTTAAAAACAAATTCTAACACATCAAATAAATCACTTTTCTCAGCATCAATTAGTTTTTGAAGTGTTGTTAATTCATCATTTCCAAAACCAGCTTCGGCTAATTTTTCTAACAAGGTTCTTCTGGTTAACGGATTGCTCCATAATTCTCTTAGTTCAGTTTCACTTTTAAAGAATTTGGGTAATTCTCCAAATATATTATTTAAAAACTCTTCAACAGTTATAGGCTTGCTGCCTTGCCAAAACATAGTTGATACCATATGTTGAATTTCCAATTCTTTACCGTTACGCAATTTAATTTTTACTTTCTTTTTGCAAACACAAGGTTTTTGCCCACAATCTTTGCAAGCTTCTGGTTCTGGCTTTTCACAAATACAAGGGCGTTGACCGCATATCTTACAAGGTTTTTTTTCTGCTTCCGTACAAACACAAGGGTTTTGATTACACACCTCACAAGGCTCTTCTGCAATTGGTTCTCCATCCCATTCTGGATCGGCAAAATGATGATAGGCATTTACATAATCGTAAATAGTAAAAAAGTCTTTACCATCAAATAACCGTGTTCCTCTACCAACTATTTGTTTAAACTCAATCATTGAGTTTACTGAACGCATTAAAACAATATTGCGAATATTACGAGCATCTACACCTGTTGATAATTTTTGTGAAGTGGTAAGTATGGTTGGAATTGATTTTTCATTGTCTTGAAATTCTCGTAAAAACTGTTCTCCAATTGCGCCATCATTGGCTGTAACTCTCACACAGTAATTAATATGATCACTTGTTTTTAACTGATTTATTAAATCTCTGACCGCAGCTGCGTGTACTTGTGTTGCACAAAAAATGATTGCTTTTTCGTTCTGATTGGCAATATTCATATACATTTTTACACGATCTGCTTCACGTTCCATAATTTCAATTTTTCTATTGAAATCATCTTCTTTATAAACTTTACCTTCTTCAGCCACACCTTCAATAATTTCATCATCGCTGGAATAAACATATTCATCTAGCGTAGATTGAATACGCTTTACTTTAAACGGTGTTAAAAAACCATCGTTAATGCCTTCTTTTAATGAATACACATATACTGGCTCACCAAAATATGCGTAGGTATCAACATTGTCTTTTCGTTTTGGCGTGGCTGTTAAACCTAATTGCACTGCTGGTGAAAAATAATCTAAAATACCTCTCCAATTACTTTCATCATTGGCGCCGCCTCTATGGCATTCGTCTATAATAATTAAATCAAAATAATCTTCTGGGTAATCGCCAAAATATCCTTCGACAGGCTCAGGAACCTTTTGTTGCTCTGATTTGTTTTTGGAAAGTTTTTTAAGCAATTTTATGTCACCTTTTATCAAAGCTATTTTCTTTGCCCTGCTCCATTTTTGAATTTGTTTTTCTCTTTCAAAAGCGAGGTCAACCCTATCAAATGTTTCGTAATAAACCAATTTTACAGGTAAATATAATTTTGTATATTCCGCACCTTCACCATTTTTATGTTGTGCAATTCTTTTTACCAAATCATTTGTGCTTCCTGTATAAAAACTGCCATCATTGCATTGAAGCACATACATAAAGCCTTTTGCAACATCACTTATGGTTATTTCATTAAAATCTATTTTCTCATCAATATGATTGGTGCTCGAGCTTGTCGAAGGCCCACTCATAAACGTTTGAAAAATGGTAAAGAAAATACTGCCGTTGGTTGGTACTTTTCCTTTCTTTTTTATTTCACTTGGTTTTATGCGTACCAAGGCATCTTCTGGAAATGCTGAAAATGAATTGAATGCCTGATCGGCTAAGATATTTCTGTCGGCTAAAAATAAGATACGTGGTCTTCGACTTCCATCACGATTTAAATTCCACCGTGTTTGAAACAATTTCCAAGCAACTTGAAATGCAATGGCAGTTTTTCCAGTACCCGTGGCTAATGTTAACAATATTCGTTGCTCGTTGTTGGCAATAGCTTCTAATGTTTTGTTTATGGCTATTTCCTGATAAAAACGAAGTTCCCAAGTGCCACTTTTATCTTCAAATGGGATTGTTGCAAAATTCTCTCGCCATTGGTTTTGAACAGCAAATGTTTTATTCCATAATTCTTCTGGCGACAAATAATTTACAACCAATTGTTCCTCACCTGTTTTTAAACAAATTTGATAAATCTCTTTTCCGTTTGATGAGTACGTTGTTTCCAGTTGTAATTTTTCGGCATATAATTTAGCTTGCATGACACCTTCACCAACTTCTAATTCATTGCTTTTTGCTTCAATAATGGCTAATTTTAAACCTTTATACACCAAAACATAATCAGCCGCTGAACGTTTTGAGCGAATGCCACCTGATTGTATTTTACCTTTTGATATTTGGTACTCACGAAGGATTTTAGAACCTTCTACAACTCCCCAACCACAAGCTTTTAACTTGGGATCAATTAATTCTGCTCTTGTTTCTGCTTCATTCATTTTATACCAATTTTTAATACCTTAATCAAAACCCAATCAAGAAACTATTAAATACACATACCTTTATTTATCAGGTATTTACATAATACCTACAAACTATTTACTATTCAAAAACAAAACCCAATCAAGAACTTTTTTAGTTATGCCCAAATTGGTAAATAACTTACATATTTTCTGGAGTTTCATCTTCATTCATAGCAACCATTACTTTAGTTTATCAAATAACAATCAAATAAAAAATTGTTGATTTACAACAACTTACACTCATTAACAACTACAACTATCAAATAACCATCAAATAAGATTTTACGCCCAAAATGGTAGATAAATGCATATTTTTCGGAGTTTAGGCTTCATTCATTGGATTTAATTGTTACTGTTGATTAAATTAACGACTAATTTAACCATAATATCTTTATCTTCTGATCTACTTTCGGCTATCATTATTGTAATGGCTACCAATGCGTTGTCTTCAATAATTTTACTTCCATCATTTTTAAAAAGCATATTGTTTTTATCTAAAAAGTAGGCGAATAAACCTGCTGCAATACGTTTATTACCATCGGTAAATGAGTGATTTTTAACAATGAAATACAATAAATTTGCTGCTTTTTCTTCAATACTTGGATATACATCCTTACCGTCAAAAGTTTGATAAACGCTTCTTAATGAACTTTTAAAGGAAGCATCTTTTTCTCTACCAAAAAGTTCACCAGTATTTTGTATTTCAGACCATTGTTTAATCAATTGTTTACCTTCTTCATATCTTAATTCTTTGACTTCACCAATGGTTATGTTTGATATTAACAGTTGCTGATGATCATATTTATCTAAGGTTTCAAGTGCATATGCATAATATTGCAATACTTTTAAAATACCCGTTGCTTCAGAAGCACTTAATTCATTAAAAGCAGCTGCATTTGCTGCTATATTAATTGTTTTGAGAAGTTGGAGATACTTTTCTTCTGTTTTTAAAGGAACTGTAGCTTTTTTTACTGAATTAATGAGCTGCTCTCTTAATACATTTGTTGCCCATATTCTAAAATTGGTGCCGCTTTTAGATTTTACTCTATAACCAACTGATATAATTACATCTAAATTGTAAAACGTAACGTTTGTTTTTTGTGTTTTTCCTTTAACAGCACCGTGTTGAGTGGTTAGTGCAAAATTTGCACATACCAGTTCTTTTTCTAACTCACCTTCTTTAAAAACATTATTTATATGCCTTGTAATTACGGTTCTATCGCGCTGAAATAACTCTGAAATTTGACTTTGAGATAACCACACAGTATCCTGCTCAAATTTCACTTCAATATTTGATTGATTATCTGGATTTTTATATATTTCTATTTCACTCATCAAATTTTATATTGAGTTATCGCACTATTTGCGACAACAGGTTTTTAAACAACAACTTCTTTTTCTGTTTTCAACTCCCCAATGACAAACCTATAATTTGCTGTCAATTAATTCTGCTCTTGTTTCAAACCTAAGCTGATCTATATAATTAATCACTTCACGCAAATTGTAACCACTTTGAATACGGTTTTTTAATTCCGAGAAAATCTCTCCAATTTTATATTCAATGGTGTCAGGACTTAAGGCAGATATTTTGAATTTTTTGAAATATGGAAACAGTTTTATATTTACAAAATCTGCCAAATCATCACTAGTTAGTGCATTGTGATCTATTTTCCCATCTGGTAATTTAGGAGTTGTCCAAGTAGTCCATTGAAATTCTGGCGCTATAATGTTTGTATATGCTTTACCTGTCAATTCCGCAGCAGTTGCTTTGTCTTTTTCTAAATCGTCTAAATACTTTAAAAACAATACCCAAGAGGTTTGCTCTACATAATCCAATTCACTGCCGCAACCAGCATCTTTGTGCAGTATGTCGTCTATGTTTTTAAAAGTTTGTTGAAACATTTTTTTGTTTTAGTTTTTTTCAAATTTACCAATGTTATTTAAAATGAAGGTGAAAAATTAGGATGTTTATTTTTTATAAGATTATTAGAGATTATTGTAATTGAGTAGTTTTTTGATGTGTTAGAATTCGATTTTAATTGTTGTCAACGATTTTGTATGATGATTTGTATGACTGTAAAATCGGATATTTTTCAGTGGTACAAATAGCTTGTTGAATGTTTGTCGGTTTGTAGTAAATCCGAATTGAGCATAAATTTTATGAGAGGTTGTGTGTAGTTAATCCATCTCAATTAGTATCTTGCTATTGATTAACTTCAAAATCACTAATTATAATTTGTATATTTAACCCACCTAACATCACGTTTGAATAGTATCCAGAACAGATTATTTTAGTAGGGTAGTGAAAAGTGTCATCATAAGTTATTTCAATTTTAGCTCCTTCCATAGGACTTTGATTTGAATTAATTTGTTCTTCACAACTATTTACAATGTAATTGATGAAATCATAAACATTATCAATAGTTTCGTAATAAGTGAGTTCTTCTAAAGAAATGTTAGTTTCATTTGTAGATTGAACAAATATTGCATCTAACTCCCTGTTTATTACGATACTAGTTAATTTTGGTTGAGGCCCAACAGAGCTTGAAAAGTATTCTTGGGAAAATGTATAATTTGAAATTTCATTGTCTGTCCATAATTGTCTATTTTTTTCAAAAGCATTTTGGTCAAAATTTAATCCTGTAAATTCATCTGAATTATCAGAATCACTGCACGAAATCAATATCAATGAGATTAGTAATAGTAAGATTTTTTTCATAATTCTTTTTTTTAAATGTTAATATTCAGGCTTAGTTAAATTACCCACAATATTTGATAAACCAATCTAATTAGTAGTTATAATTTTTAAAACTGGAACAACACCTCTTTAATAAACCAATTCATCTTTAAAATTATAAATAATCTTATCTTTTTCATTTTTTTCAAATGCATCAAATAGATTATCATAAAAATCTGAATATTCTTGATAAGGTAAATGTCTATTATCATACAATTCTTCTTCAAAAGTAGATTCGAAATTAATTATAAGTTGTTCAGAAAACATCAATTGATAATTGAAATACGTGTCGTTAAAACGGCTAGCTATTTCTTCGCGAATATTTTTAATCATTTCCAATTTGGTATGATCTTCTTTATCTTGCAGAGAATCTAAATTTTGAATTGTTGTTTCTACAAACTCAACTGCGTACGATCCTAAAAAATGATTTGAAGACCATTTAGGGTAATTAATATTTAAAAAGCTAATAATTTCTTTAAATATTTCTGTGTGGCTATATTCCTCAATTAATCTAATATAAGATTCATGCTGATTCATATAATCATCATAATCGCGTGGACTCTTTACTTTCTAACACCTAATTTTTTTTATAAATATATAAAATATTAATAAAAAAGTAATAATTTATAAAACTTAAATTTGATAAACATTGCTGTCCGATAAAAATTCATAAAAAATTATTTATTTAGTTTATAAATTCAACACCTTAACTTTAGCCTTCAAAAAATAAACTAATTCCATGTTTCAGAGTTTGGTTGTTATTAAAGAAAAGGAATGTAAAGAATATCTAGGGAATTTTTATGCTTATTCTGGATGCTGATGCCCAAAGTTTAAATTATTTCGGAGAAAAATTTCAAAAAGTAGTTTAATGTATTATTTAAATTATGGCACTCAATTAATAATATAATTGTTGGATGAGCTGAATTATACTAATGAAAAAGTTACCCAGAATTGGTTGGATATATTACAGATAATGGATGAGTGCTTTCTCCGAGATATGATATAAATCCTACTGAAACTAAAGCTGGATTGCAATTAAACATTTCTGAAAATGATAATTCCTTAGATTTGAATTCGGTACTTGAAGTTTCAATTTATTTTAAATTTGAAAATGAAGAAGCCTTTAATATTATAAATGAAGTAAAAGAAGCTGTAAGCAATTAGAGAATAATTGCAAATAATATTGGCATTTCTTGGGCAGAGAAAGAATTGAAAACCAAAGCTTTTACGATTAAATAAAAGTTGTTGATTTTACGTATAATCTTTGAGATGATACAGTTTAACGAATATTCTCGAACAGATTTCAGGTTTGGATTGTTTTTTATTTTCAAATAGATTTAATTTCATATTTTTAACTTCCAAAGCTTCCAATTTTTAACTTCCAGCCAAATGAAACCTTTTCAATTCAAACAATTTACCATTCAACAAGATAAAACAGCAATGAAAGTTGGTACTGACGGAGTTTTGTTGGGAGCTTGGGCAAATTTGGATTTTTATCCCAACAATATGTTGGATATTGGTGCCGGAACGGGTTTAATCGCTTTAATGATGGCGCAAAGAAGTAATGCAGAAACCATTGATGCCATTGAATTGAATGATGCTGCTTATGAACAAACGGTTGAAAATTTTGAAAACAGTAATTGGGCGGATAGGTTGTTTTGTTACCACGCATTATTGCAGGAATTTACCGATGAAATTGACGAGAAATATGATTTTATCATTTCAAATCCGCCTTTTTATACATCCACCTACAAAGAGCTTTCAGAAGAAAGGGCTATGGCACGCCATTCAGAAAGTTTAACTTATGAAGAATTATTGTATTCTTCTTCAAAATTATTGTCGGAAAACGGAAATTGTGCGTTTATTATTCCTTTTGAAGAAGAGGAGAAATTCATTAAAATTGCCGAGAGAAACAAGCTTTATCCGAACAGAATTACAAGAGTTAAGGGCGCAATAAATACAGCGGTAAAAAGAAGCCTACTCCAATTTTCTTTTTTGAAAACCAAAACAAACCTCAGTGAATTAACTTTGGAATTGTCGCGCCATAATTACACTGAGGAATATAAAAATCTAGTCAAGGATTTTTACCTAAAATTGTAATGATTATCCAGTTACGCGTTCTGGATTATAACCTAAATAAGGTGCTCTTTTTTCATGAAATACAATGCCATTTTCTTTCAGCTCTTTCAAAATTGGTTCATAAACTTCTTTGCTAATCGGCATTTGAACTCCAGGTTTTGTAATTTCTCCATTTAGTATTTTCAAAGTGGCTATGGCAACTGGCAATCCTACTGTTTTTGCCATTGCGGTATAAGTCTGGTTGTCTCCAATACAAACCATACTGCTTTCAATTTGCTCTTTTTTACCATTTAATTCGTAGCCAAAAAGATGCTGCATCACAATCATATCTTTATCGTTTTCATTTAATGTCCAGCTGTCTCTTAATATTTTTTCAAGAATTTGTGCAGGTGTTGCATTTTTAAGCCCAACCATTTTTGTGGAACTAAATAAATCCAATTCGGCTAATTTATCCCAAACAATATCATCTTGGTCAATTTTTAAATAATAACGTAATTTCAATTCAACGGAGTCAAAAGGATTGTAGGCTAAAAAAGAGTTGGTAAAAGCGCGGTAACTCATATTTTCAGAATTTTCAATGGTGTAGCTGTCATCGGTCATTCCCAATTGAACAAAAACATTCCAAGCTCTGGAAAAACCGACACGCCTAATGGTTCCTCTGTATAAAGTTAAAATATTATCCAAGCCGTAAACGCTTCTATATTTTAGGGAATCTCTGTTGGCATAAGCTTCAAATTTGCCATAGCCGTCAATATTCAAGATTTCTGTGCGTCTAAATAATTTTTGATAAGGAATATATTTATAGGTTCCTTCCTGCAAAAATTTTGCGGCACCGCCTTGTCCAGCCAAAACCACATTTCTCGGATTCCATGTAAACTTATAATTCCACAAATTGTCATCACTTTCTGGCGCAACCAAACCACCGCAAAAAGATTCAAAAAGCAACATTTTACCACCTTTTTCTCGAATACGGTCTATAACTTGCATCGCACTCATATGGTCAACACCAGGATCTAATCCAATTTCATTCATGAAAATCAGATTTTTTTTGATTGCTTCTTCATTCAGTGCTATCATTTCATTTGAAATATAAGAGGCCGTAACCATACTTTTTCCAAATTCCAGACAATCTTTGGCTACATTTATATGTAAATGGGCCGGAAGCATTGAAACCACAATATTGGCATTTTTAATCGCTTCTTTTCTTTCAGCTTCATTTAAAATGTTAAGTGTTATCGCAGTGCCATTTTCATGATTTTTTACTTTGCTTTTGGCAAGTTCCAATGAGACATCGGCAACCGTAACATGAAGGTTTTCACTAGATGATTTCTTTAATAAATAGGTTATTAATGAAGAAGATGATTGGCCGGAACCAATAACCAAAATATTTCTCATACTGTTATTTTTAATGATTAAATCAGAATACGAAAATACAAATTTTAAAGGAAATCTATGAATTTATCATATTAATTGCTTTCGTCTTCCACTGATGATAAAATTTGTTTTGCTTTCTCATAATCTGAACTGCTTACTTTTAGTTTGTAGCCTTCCACATAAGCGGTTCCAATTGTTGACATGATATTTTCATCAAAAATAAAACTATGAATTTCATAACTTGATAATAATGTTTTTGCGATATGAATTTCGTGAATTAAACTGGCAGTTAAAACAGTGACTAAAGTGTCTGAATTGCTTTTCATATTTCTTAAATTTATCCTAAATATACGAAATGTGTTTTTGAAACCGTGATAAATTTTATCTTTACAAGTAAAATCAATAAATACCAATGAAAAAAAATTTGGGAATTACCACTTTATTAGGTGCATTAACAATAGTGCTGGGTGCTTTTGGAGCGCATGCATTGGAAGAAACTTTAAGCTTAAATGAACTTAAAAGTTTTGAAACGGCGGTGCGTTATCAAATGTACCATATTATTGTATTGCTCTTTGTCAATTCTTATTCAGGATTTTCCTTAAAAATTAAAAATACCATAAGCTATTTGTTTTTTGCGGGCATTTTGTTTTTTTCAGGGTCTATATATGCCATAACTTTAGGCGTAAATCCAAAAAATATTTGGTTTATAACACCATTGGGTGGTTTACTTTTTATTTTGGGGTGGTTAAAAATGGGAATTTCCTATTTTAAGAAAGCATAAATGAATGATTTGATAATTAATTTATAAATCTTCATTTTTTTTGTTGTACTAAACAAATAAATCTATTTTTGCCAAATATTTTTTAAAAGAAATAGAAGGAAAAAAGATTTTTTTTCGCGAATAACGAAAACGATTTCGTGTAAAATGAGGCAGCTATAAGAATAGTTAAAGTGCAAGTTATTAGATAGTTATGAAAATGAAAACGTTATCGTAGATAGTCGATTTTACTGATATATATCATTAAAGCAACCTTTTGTTAGTCCGAAATTTGTAGTATAAGTGATATGAGATTACAATAAAAAACATAAATAATACTGAAAAGATGAAAAATATTAAAGTTATTCAGGAATTGCACAATTTAGGAATTACAGGGTATCATGAAGTTTCATACAATCCTACTTTCGAAGAATTGTATCAAGCCGAAGTTTCTCACCAACGGGTTGGATTTGAAAAAGGTGCATTAACAGATAGTGGTGCAGTGGCCGTAAAAACTGGTATTTTTACTGGACGTTCTCCTAAAGATAGGTTTATTGTTAAAGATGATGTTACTAAAGACACCATTTATTGGGATGATAAAGTGAATTTCCCAACTACTTTAAAAGTTTATAACGATTTAAAATCTTTGGTGCTGAACCATCTTTCTAATTCAAAAAAATTATATGTGGTTGATGCTTTTTGTGGTACAAATCCAGACACACGATTAAAAGTGCGTTTTGTGATGGAAGTTGCGTGGCAGGCTCATTTTGTTACCAATATGTTTATCAGACCCTCATTTTATGAATTGGAAAATTTTGGCGAACCAGATTTTATTGTGATAAACGGCTCTAAAGTTGTAAACCCGAAATGGAAAGAACATAAATTGAATTCTGAAAATTTTGTTGTGTTTAACCTTACTGAAAAAGTGCAATTAATTGGCGGTAGCTGGTATGGCGGTGAAATGAAAAAAGGTATGTTTTCCATCATGAACTACTATTTGCCGCTTCGCGGAATTGCTTCTATGCATTGTTCTGCCAATGTTGGCGAAAAAGGCGATGTTGCTGTATTCTTTGGATTATCCGGAACTGGAAAAACCACACTTTCCGCCGATCCAAAACGTTATTTAATTGGCGATGATGAGCATGGCTGGGATCACAATGGCGTATTTAATTTTGAAGGTGGATGTTACGCCAAAGTAATCGATTTGAGTGAGAAAAATGAACCGGATATTTGGAGAGCCATTAAAAGAGACGCATTGCTGGAAAATGTGGCTGTTAATGAATATGGCGAAGTTGATTTTTACGATCACACAATCACAGAAAATTCAAGAGTTTCTTATCCAATTTATCATATAAATAAAATTGTATTGCCATCAAAAGCAGGACATGCAAGTAAAATAATTTATCTTTCTGCTGATGCTTTTGGTGTTTTGCCTCCAGTTTCCATATTGGACGATGCCCAAGCACAATACCACTTTTTATGTGGATTTACCTCTAAATTAGCTGGTACTGAAAGAGGAATTACAGAACCACAACCCTCTTTTTCTCCAGCATTTGGTGAAGCATTTTTAACATTGCATCCAACAATGTACTCTAAAACATTGGTTTCAAAAATGAAAGAGCACAATGCCAAAGCTTACCTTGTAAATACCGGTTGGAATGGAACAGGAAAAAGAATATCCCTAAAAGACACGCGTGCCATTATAGACGCCATTTTAGACGGTTCACTCGATAAAGCCGAAACAATTGATATTCCATTTTTAAATTTAAAAGCACCAAAATCTTTAAAGAAAGTAAGTGATATTTTAGATCCTAGAGTTACGTATTCCAATGTTGCTGAATGGGAAGAAAAAGCGATAAAATTGGCTAAACTGTATATTGAAAACTTTAAAAAATATACAGATACCGAAGATGGAAAAGCATTGGTAATTGCTGGTCCGCAACTTTAAAAAATAAGCAAAATTTATGATAATATTAAAGTCTTCTTTTTAGAAGGCTTTTTTTTATTTCAAAATGGGTTATATTGCGCAACGAATTATGAATAAAAAAATAAAAGCAGTTGGCGGTTCTTTAAATCAATTTATACACTTGGAAACAACAGCAAGTTTGTTGTTGTTTGCATTTTCAATTTTTGCCATAATCTGGGCAAATTCACCTTTCGGAGCTACTTATAACGAATTATGGCGTTATAAGTTCACGATTGGCTTTGCAAACACGGATTTTTATTTGGAGAAATCGATTATTTTATGGATTAATGATGGCTTAATGGCCATTTTCTTCTTTGTAGTTGGTTTGGAAGTTAAACGCGAAATTTTAGCTGGAGAACTAACAACTTTAAGAAAGGCTTCCCTTCCTATTTTTGCCGCAATTGGAGGAATGTTGTTTCCTGTGATGATATTTCTATTTTTCAATCAAGGAAAAGTTGGCGTTGAAGGTTGGGGAATTCCTATGGCAACAGATATCGCGTTTACATTGGGGATTTTAAAATTATTGGGAAATCGCGTGCCGTTGGGGTTGAAAATATTTTTAACGGCTTTTGCCATTGTTGACGATATCGGTGCAGTTTTAGTGATTGCTATTTTTTATAGTGCCAATATTCAATGGGATTTAATTACTTATGCCATCCTAATTGTTGGGGTGTTTGGGTTTTTAAGCTATAAACATTTGTACTCTAAATATATTTTTTTCTTAGTGGGATTTGTGGTTTGGTTATTATTCTTAAAATCGGGAATTCATCCAACTATTGCAGGAATATTGATGGCATTTACCATACCCATGTATCGGAAAATTAATTTAAGTGATTACGAGAATGAATTATCAACCCAACTTCAAACTTTTAGAAGTTGCAAATACAAGAACTTTCAATTGCTCAACAAAAAACAACTGGAGATTGTTGATGAGATTGAAACTATTACCAACAAAGTGCAATCTCCGTTGCAACATTTGGAGCATTCTCTTCATGGTTGGGTTTCTTATGTTATCATGCCAATTTTTGCGCTGGCCAATGCGGGTGTGGCATTAAGTTTTAGCGGTTTGGAAAACACTGGCCATATTAGCTTAAATATTGCTATGGCATTGGTTTTTGGAAATGCAATTGGTATTATGCTGCTCTCTTTTTTAGCTATTAAATTAAAGTTGGCCGATTTGCCAAAAGGTGTAAAATTTAAGCAATTGTTGGGTGCCAGTATTTTGGGCGGACTCGGTTTTACCATGTCTTTGTTTATTACCAACCTTGCTTATGATGATGAAAGTTTTATTTCAGCCGCAAAAATGGGTATTATTTTAGGATCTTTAGTGGCAGGTATCTTAGGGTATATGATTTTAAAAATTCAACTGAAACCCAAAAAGTAAAGCTTTAAAAAAATCGCTGTTTGTACTTGTACTCAACAAATTTAAAATAATTGTAAAGTTTGTAATTTACCTCTAAACCATAATCAATATAAAAATCGTAGTCTATGTGGTTTTCATAAATATCGCTGCGATATCTTAGCGGATTCCGAGCTCTTATATTCCATTCTGTTACATAAAATTTGTTTTTTGTTTCATAGAATTCCTTCGAATAAAAATTCATTGGTTTGGCAATTGTATTTAAATAAGTCTCAAAGCCAATATCTATAATAGTTATTTCATATTCCAAACTATCATTGGTAATTTTAACCGACTCTTTAGGAAGATTTTTATCGCTTGTTTTCGTGGTTGTGGTAGTTGAAGAGCATCCAACAATAAATAAACCGAAGGCCACATAATAAAATAACGTTTTCATAATCAATTGGTTTTAAATCTCTTAAAATTACGTAAAAAATATCAATTTTTATGTTAAAATTTTTAATTTAGCTTTTCTTTTAAATTGAAGTAAAATGGATAAAACACGTTGTGGCTGGTGTAAAAATGATCCGCTTTATATGGCTTATCACGATACAGAGTGGGGAGTTCCTGTTTTTGCGGACAATAAATTATTTGAATTCTTAATTCTGGAAACTTTTCAGGCGGGTTTAAGCTGGATTACCATTCTTCGGAAAAGAGAGAATTTCAGAAAGGCTTTTGATAATTTTGATTATAAAAAAATCGCTAATTATTCCGAAGCCAAATATGAAGAATTGTTACTTGATGCAGGAATTATCAGAAACAGATTGAAAATTAAAGCAACCATTTCAAATGCCGTTTCCTTTATGGAAGTTCAGCAAGAATTTGGCTCTTTTTCAAACTATATTTGGAGTTTTACCAATGGAAAACCCATCAAAAATAACAGAAAAAATTTAAGTGAAATTCCTGCAACTACTAAATTGTCGGATATTATTTCAAAAGATTTAAAAAAACGCGGATTTAAATTTGTGGGTTCAACCGTAGTTTACGCACACATGCAAGCCACCGGAATGATCAATGACCATGTTATTGATTGTTTTAGATATCAAGAAGTATAATTTATGATTTACGATTTTGGATTATTAGTATTTAGGATTGTCGGTATTTTGGATTTACGATTTACGATTTTGGATTATTAGTATTTAGGATTGTCGGTATTTTGGATTTACAATTTACCATTTTGGATTTGTTGCGTTAAGTTATTGAATAGAGGATTTTAATTATTGCTTACAATCAACGGTATTTTATAAGATTTGTGCGACTGGAAAATCGGAGATTTTTCCAGCGTAGCAATATTATTGTTGAATGTTTGTCGGTTTGTTGTTTAGTTTAAATGTAAGTATAAATTTCATGAAGTGTTGGCAACTGGCTTTATTCCGTTTTGCTTTTCAATTCCTATATTTTCTTGTCAGTTTGGATTGAGCGTTGGCAAAGACATACTCTTTTGCAATTTTTGGCTTGTGTGTTGGCTGTAGCGAATTGCAAATGTGTATGGCTTTTAGCGTTGGCTTACGCTAATTCATATTCTATACTATTAAGTTCGCTTTTCGACTTTTCTCTTAATTCAAATGATTTTTTCACTTTTTCGCTTATTTCTTTAATTACTTTTTCACTTGGAATACTAATTAATAGATTCTTGAAATCATTGTCTGAAATATTTGGAATTGCAGCTCCTGTTCTTAACATTGAAATTTGATTAAGAAAATATTCAGATTTCAGATAGTAAAGTAAATAATATGGGTCGATTTTAAAATTTCGTAAAACTCTAAAACCATTTGTGCAAATTGCACCATCAAAATCTGAATTGACCAATGCAGTTGCGTGTTTTCTTGAACCAATAGAATTTCCTGCAATAGCAGTTATAATATCCCCTTGCTTTATTTCATAAGATGCTCTACTTGGAAGTTCATAAACTGACATTTCAGTCGAGTTTATAATTTCTAAAGATGGAGTATTTACATCTGATAATTCAACGTATTCTACAGTTAGATTTTTATTTGCTAATTTTTTACTTTTTGTTTTAACAACTTGAACAACATCACATAATCGAACAGCATTGTTTTTTTCAATTAGTTCAATTAATTTTCTGTTCTGTGGTGAATAAAAATCATAATCAAAGCGACCATTTAATTCATTGTATTTAATAGAGTATGAATTTTCAGTTTCTATGTTTTTTTCATTGTGGAACTTTTTGTAATCTTCAATTACGGTAGACAAGTCTTCATCAAGAATTGGATTTTTATTTAAATCACGTAAAATTTTTCCATAATCATCTTTTTGATAAATAGGACTTCCATTTTTATTTCCTTGATAACCAATTTTTCTTATTTGGCTAAAGAACAATGGATATTCTCTATCTATATTTGGAGTGTCTTTTTGAACAAAAAGAAGTGAAGTTTTAACACCTGTTCCATAAGGAATAAATGTTTCTTGTGGTAAGTTTACAATTCCTAATATTTTTGTTCTTTGTTTAATATAATACCTTAAATATTCCAATGAAGGATTTTCAAAATGACCATTGGGTAATACAATTCCCATTCTTCCGCCTTCTTTTAATAAATCAAGACACCTTTCAATAAACAATATTTCTGCTACTTGCCCTGTGTGAAGTGTATTTGTCTTAATAAATTCATTATCATTTACTTTTTTCCATTTGTAGCCTAAATCAAAAGAGGAAAGTATTTTTTTGTCAGATATTTTTCCTGCTGTACCAAATGGAGGATTTGTTAAAACAATATCAAAACCTTTTGATGCTTTATCTACTTTAACTTTTAACAAAACTTCGTCATAATCTGTTAGTGAGTTAATACACTTTACATTTGTCTCTACATTTGCTTCAAGTAGCAATTTCATTTTTGCAATTCGTGCAATACTTTTATTAATATCTAAACCATAAAGATTCTCTGAAACAACTTTTTCTACATTGATATTTTTATTGTTCTTTAAAATGTAATTGAACGAAGAGTTTAGAAAACCACCACTTCCACAAGCTGGGTCAATTATCGTTTCGTTTGGTTTTGGCTGAATGATACTAACACAAAAATCAATTATTGGTTCTGGAGTAAAAAATTGACCTCTACCATCTTTTTCTTGGTGAGATAGGAATTTTTGAAATGCCAATCCTTTGGCGTCATTTGAGGAATTAATTAATGAAAAATCTTGTAACTTATTAACTGTGTTTGCTAATGATAATGGACTTAATTTTATTCTATCGCCTTTATCAAATAAATCAGAGTATTCCTGTATTGTACTAGAAAAAAGACTGTTTATTCTTTGAAGTAATTGTTCTGATTTTTTTGAACTTTTTATTTGTTCAAATTCTACATCATCAATATAGAATTGTTTTTCTTTTTTCTTTTCGTCAATTACTTTTATGAAGAGAATTTTTATAAATTCTTCTAATGTTTGTTGAGTAGAAAGACCATCATTTGCATAAATGAAGTTGTGAATTTCTTCAAACTTTCTTAATAGTTTATCGGTCTTTGTTAGTTCAAAATCTAAATTTAATTCCATAGTTCACACATTTGTGACAAATATAATCACAAATGTGCGAAATAAACAAATTATCTTAAATCTAATTGTGATTTATCGATTTTTCTTGTAATAGGTTTTGTTTGTTTTATACACTCTTCTATGTCATCATACCAAGGATGCTGTAGTTTTAGCTCGTCTTTTACTCCCGGAATAATATAGTCAATATGATAATTTTGATATAAATGTTCTGGACTTGTTGGTGAATGAGAAATATTATTTGGATTCATAAACACAAATTTATGCTCTCCTATTCTTTGAAATAAATCAACACACATTATGTTGAATTCTGTAACTAAAGGTGCAGCTTGTTTAATTTTTGTGTAAGGTGCAACTCTGTTACTTGGTGCGTGAGTAGCAAGCATTCTAATTGGACCTTGCAGATTTAGGTAAGATTCTGTGGTTAAAGTTTTCTCGTCAACATTATCAACCCATTTTCTTAAATCTTTTTCGTCTTTCCAACAACCTACTAAATTAAAAGCTCTTGCTCCAGGAGTTTTTTTATCCCATTTAAAGGCTGGATACGTCTTGCCAACATTTTTGGCTTCCCATTTTTCTTTAGCTTTAGCGTATCTGTTAAAGCCATTTTGATATGCTTTTTCAAGATAATCTGCTTTAGGAAAAGCAAGACTTTTTAAATGTTTATAAAGTTTATCTTTTGTGTCTAAAGTGAAAAGATGTTTTTCTGTGTTGGTTTTGATTCCTTTGTTTTCAATCACATACCATTCATCGGATGTACTGCCTTTTTTTCTAATATAAAAATCTCCTCTAGCATCATCACTTTTAGCATTATAACCACCTTCGGGTTTTTCTTTGATTCGATAAGTTTCAAATCCTTTAGATTCTATATAGTCTTTAAATAATAATTCACTTAAAGAACCGTGAATGTAACCTTCGGCTCCAGGACTCATTTTCATCACTTCGATAAACTTTTGTTCATCTACTCCAAATTTTCTTTTGATATAATCATTCGTACTTTCCATATTCCTCTATTTTTTTAAAAAGTTCTGAAAGAGAAATTTGAAGCGTTTCGGAAAGTCGTTCAATTATTTTAAGAGAGATATTTCGTTCTCCTTTTTCAATGTCGCTTATGTAGGTTCTGTCAATATCAGATTGGTTAGCTAAAGATTCTTGAGAAAGTCCTTTTTCTAGTCGAAGTTCTTTTAGTACAAGTCCAAATTTTCTTTGCAAATTCATTCTACAAAGATGAAATTATGTAGACAGTTGTACAACGGACAATTGTCCTCATCTATAATTTGAGCGTTGGGAAATTTTAGCTCTTTTGGTTTTTCGAGCAATGGAATTGTGCGTTGGCAAAAATCGAAAGTGCTAAAATTTGGTTTATTTCCAATAATCTTCATAGCTCCGTTCTGCCATCAGTCAAAAGTATTTTGGTCAATGGGCAATAATCTAGACAACGGCACTTCATAATAGGGTGCTCCCTTATTTTGTTTTATAGGGTATTCTAAAATTTCAGAACATTTAATGTAGCCCAAAATTTGTATTTCGTTTGGTTCTACGGTTTCGTTGTATTTAACACCTATATAAATGTCCTTTGGCTTGTCTCTAACATCGTGTATTTTTGGCATTAAATACTTAAAGTAATTTTTAGTTGCCGATTTAATTTCAACCTTTTTGGTATTTATAATCATATCACAATCATCAACAATACCGGAATCATCCAATCCTTTGGCTGGTTTTTCAATTTTAAAATTTTGTTCAAACCATTTGCTGGTAAGCATTTCGCAAACTATGCCCCGCCAAGCTTCAACATTAGTATAACGCCAATTACCTGCTTCAATTTTTTTGAAGGCTTCAATTTGTTGCTTCGCAAACTTCTTGTCTTGTTCGGTTACTTTTATCCTTACCATAACAATCATTTTCAACTATGAATAAAAACTCCTTATTTCTTTCTTTCTTTTCTTTTCCTGTGATTTTATAAACGTGTTTTCTCTCAATGACTTGAACATTATCCGAATATTTATTTAGTAAATATAAAAGTTCGTCTTTTGAAGGATAAGATGAATTATTATAGCTTAAATACCAATATTTGAAATTTGATAAACTTGAAAATAATTTATCAAAAAGTTCTACTGCGGTATTTTTATTTATGAAATTATTTTCAAATGGCTCCGTTTTTTTGGACGTAATAAAATCGTCTATTAAACCATAAAACCCAAAATAATTATTCATTGTGCCGGTATATGGTGGGTCTAAATAAATAATATCCGCTGTAACTGTTTCTAATAAATTAAAAACATCATCATTATAAGCTTTGTTTACTTTATTATTATTAAATACAGCATTGTTGTAATCATCTAGATTTTTAAGAAAGTGAAATTTGAAAGATTGGTTGTGATAGGCTCTTCTACGTTTGTACTTTTCATAACTATATTCTTCATCTCTTAACTGAACTATTTTATCCCAATTAAGATTAAAGCGAGAATATGGCATTTTTCTAATCATAGCTCTTCTTATTAAAGTAAAAGCTAAAGATTTTTTTTCTTCTGAATCTAACTTTTCAATATTTTTTCTATATAAATCAAGTTCTTTACATTCTTCAGGAAAAAAATAAACTTCCGAATAATTGTTAAACATAAAACCCTCATAAGGTTTCCCTGAAAATATGATATCAATATCTTCATTATTAAGAAGCGATTCGTTGTTTTCGATTAATGCGTTAGCAATGTGATAATTTATTTCTAAAATATCATTAGTGTAAACTTCTAAACCTCGGAATTTAGCTTCATAGCTTAAAGAGCAACCTCCAGAAAAAGCATCAAAAAGTGTTTCTGCATCTTGCGGAAATTGGTCGCAAATCCATTGTGCAATCTTTTCTTTATTGCCAATATAATTGACTTTAGGATATTTAAACATTTCCGCTCATTTTGATAATTACTTTTGCAATTGCTTCTGCCATTTTTGGTGGAACAGAATTTCCTACCTGTTGTTGTTGGGATATTCTATTTCCTTTAAATATAAAATCATCTGGAAATGATTGCAATTTTGCAAGTTCACGAACTGTTAATGCTCTGTTTTGTTCATAATGAAAAATTTTACGCATATCACCTGTTACACAGACAGAAGGTTTGCCACTTGCGTATTTAATGTACTTTCTAACATCACCCGATTTTGGTCTAATTTTAACAGGAATTTCGTTTCTGTCTCCACCATCAGAAATATAGCTCATTTTGGTAAGCATTTGTTCGGAATGCGACATTGCAATATGGTTAGGAATTGAAGATTCCTCTCCAGATTCTAATTTTGGATATTTTGATAATGCTTCTTTTACAGAAACATATTTTTCAATTTCTTTTGGTGGAAATTCAATTTTTTGATTCGTTGAAGAGCCGATGAAAATTACTCTTTTTCTAACTTGGGGAACACCATAATCTGCTGAATTTAAAATCTTACAATCTACTTTGTAACCCAATTTTTCAAAATCCTTTATGATTTCCTTTCTTGTTTCTCCTTTATTGTGATTGTATAGTCGTGCAACATTCTCCATTACAAAGAATTTTGGTTTTATAACTTTTACAACTCTTACAAATTCTTTAAATAACCTATTTCGTGGGTCGTCAACAAATTTTCTGCCAATATTTCCTGCAATACTAAAACCTTGACAAGGTGGTCCACCAATTACAACATCTATGTCGTCAAATTCTTTAAGATATTTTATTTCAGAATCAGATAATGCACAAATGTCTTTTTCGATAAGTTGATGATTCGAAAAGTTATGTTTGTATGTTTCGCAAAAACTTGGCTCAATATCAACAGAAAAGACATTTTGAAAACCGATATTGTCAAAACCTAAAGAGAAGCCACCAGCTCCAGAAAATAAGTCTATATATTTTAGTTTAGTTTTCATAAATCTAATTTTGTTTGTTTAACATTTGTATTTTTCAAATAGTTTGCAGTGTCTTCAGCTACTGAAAAAACAGCATCCGAACATTTGTATTTAAATGCCTCCCTTGCAAATTTATCTGCGAAGAATAAATCCGTTATTCTTTGTAATTCTAATTCAAATAAAGTAGCGAGTGATTTGAGTTTAGATTTGCTAAATTTTTGAGTACCGTTTTCAATTCTACTAATAGCACTTGAATTAATTCCGATTTTAGCTCCAAATTCGGTTTGTGTCCATTCTCTTTTTTCTCTTTCCGTTTTTATGAAATGTCCGAAACTTGCCATATTTACAGCTTTATCAAAAAAGGATTTGACCTATTTTTAGCAAATGTATTAATTATTTGCGATTTTTATATCAAGTCTGTATGTTTTTTTGCGGTGGAAAGAAACAGCTCTTTTATTTTTTTAAGCTTGGGCTTGTGTGCTGGGAAAAAATAAATGTGCAGTTTGTGTCGTGGCGTTTTTCAGACGAATTTTTAATATAGTTCGGATTTTTCTCAGCTTGTTGCCAACAACCCACAACTAATTAACAGGGATATAAATTTCCGTAATCCATTTTGCTGGGTTTGCAGTTTCTCTTGGGCCAACAGAATAAACTTCAAAGGGTTCTGCACCTTCAATTTCGGTAAAACCTTGGGCAACCAATCCATTATATGCGGCTTCCCAGGCATCGTTGGCAAATTTATAATCGCCTTTAAAAATAGTTTTAAATGTTTTTTGCGGTTTTAAATAACCCGTTAAAACATCGCCTGTGGTAATTACCCTTTCTTTCACAGGAATACAGGCAGAAAACATCGCCGTATTATTTTCCTCGTCCCATTTATGATTTAGCGTAAAAGGTTTTCCAGAAGACTCAATGCTATTATCTGCCATAAATTTTATTACAACTGGAAACATTTCACTCATTTTTTTCTCAATATCTTCTATTTTACAAGAAGTAGTTTGGTATAAATAATAGCCGCCGCCATAATCAACAGCTCCAATTGTTTCAAACGAATGTTTTTCCATTGCTGTAAAGACATGTTTTTCCAATAATTCCAAACCTCTGTCATAAACTGGAATCATATTTTTTTCGATACCTCCTTTAAATAGCCAATAAAATTTCTCAAGAAATGATTTTTTACCTCGCATTCCCCAAATAACTTCTGTGCCAAGATCAACTTCATTAAAATTCCAATATACTTCGGCAATATGCCCTTTGCCAAAATTAATTTGTTGAATAATTTTTTTATATGGCGTCGCGGAAATTGTTTTTATAGAACCGCTGCCATCTTTTCCCTTCCAGTTATAAGTTGCCCCAACATCCGAAGCAGTATCTTTAAATGAAGTTACCATTGTTGGATCTTTTTCAAGCCACGGACTCCAATTCTCCCAAGTTTTAAAGTCATTAACATTGTCAAAAATTACTTCCGCAGGAGCATTTATAATTTTGGAACGACTGAAATCGTAATCACTTTTAATAACAGCACCGTAAATAGCCAAAGCAATAACTACCACAAGAAGAAAAAGAACGAAGTATTTTAAATATTTCAAAAGAGGAAATTTAGAATTACTAATCACTAAATTAAGGATTTATTCTGTTTAAAATAGTAAATTTGTTAATAAATTTTAAATTAACCATAAAATGAGCATTAAATATTTTTTACCGATGCTGTTAACGGCATCAATCTTATTTTCTTGTAACGATCAAAAAAAGGAAGAAAATCCGAAAACAGAAGTCTCAACCGAATTTAATTATGAAGTTGAACAATTTGCAGATGTGAAAATTCTGCGTTATCAAATCCCAGGTTTCGAAAACCTAACATTAAATCAAAAAAAATTGGTGTATTATTTATCACAAGCTGGTATGGAAGGACGTGATATTATTTACGACCAGAACTATCGCTATAATTTAACCATAAAACGTGCTTTAGAAAACATTTATCAAAATTATGCTGGCGATAAAACAACGGCAGATTGGAAAAATTTCGAAACTTATTTAAAAAGAATTTGGTTTTCTAATGGCATTCATCATCATTATTCAAATGATAAATTTAAGCCTGAATTTTCATCAGCATATTTCGACACGTTATTAAAAGAAACCAAAACCGACCTTTCAGGAGAGGCTTATGAGGTTATTTTTAATGAAAAAGATGCAAAAAAAGTAAATCTTGACGAAACCAAAGGTTTGTTATTAGGTTCCGCCACAAATTTTTATGCACCCAATGTAACGGCAAAAGATGCAGAAACATTTTATGCTTTAAAAATTAATAAAAACGATAAAATGCCTATCGAGTTCGGTTTGAATTCGAAATTGGTTAAAAATGCCAATGGTTCTTTGGAAGAAAAAGTTTGGAAAGTTGGCGGCATGTATAGTGCATCCATAGAAAAGATGGTAAGTTGGTTAGAAAAAGCGGTGGAAGTTGCAGAAAACACCAAGCAAGCTGATGCCCTAAAATTACTGATTGACTATTATAAAACAGGTGATTTAAAAACTTGGGATGCTTACAATATTGCTTGGGCAACTAGCACCGATGGCGATATCGACTATATCAACGGATTTGTGGAAGTTTATAACGATCCAATTGCGCACAGAGGTTCGTTTGAGTCAATTGTTCAGATAAAAGATTTTGACATGTCTAAAAAAATGGCTGTTTTGGCTGAAAATGCGCAGTGGTTTGAAGACAATTCAACCCTGCAAGAATCCCATAAAAAGAAAAACGTGGTGGGAGTTTCCTATAAAACAGTAAATGTGGCGTCAGAAGCGGGAGATTCTTCACCTTCAACGCCAATTGGCATCAACTTGCCAAATAACAACTGGATTCGCGAACAACACGGCTCAAAATCTGTTTCTCTTGGAAATATTATTGAAGCTTACAATATGGCTGGAGGAACCGACCGATTAAAGGAATTTGCTTTTGATGATGCGGAAGTTGAAACTGAAATAAAATATGGACAGGAAGCCGATAAATTGCATACAGCTTTACACGAAGTTATCGGTCACGCCAGCGGACAAATAAATGATGGTATTGGACAACCAAAAGAAACCTTAAAAAATTATGCTTCAACGTTGGAAGAAGCGCGTGCAGATTTGGTTGGATTGTATTATTTACCTGATGTAAAATTGGTTGAAATGAAAATTTCTCCTGATGCACAAGGAATTGGAAAAGCAGCTTATGACAATTATATCAGAAACGGTTTAATAACCCAATTAATTCGTCTAAATTTAGGCGATGATATTGAAGAATCACATATGAGAAACCGACAATTGGTGGCTGCTTGGGCTTTTGAAAAAGGTAAAAAAGACAAGGTGATTGAAAAAGTGACAAAAGACAATAAAACGTATTTTGTGGTAAGAGATTATGCAAAATTAAGAGTTTTGTTTGGTGAATTGCTGAGCGAAATTCAACGCATTAAATCGGAAGGGGATTTTAAAGCAGGAAAAGCTTTGGTTGATACTTACGGTATTAAAGTTGACCAGGCCCTTCATAAAGAAGTGTTGGATCGCAACAGCAAATTTAAATCGGCACCATACAGCGGTTTTGTGAATCCTGTGCTGACAGCCGAATTAGATGCTGATGGAAATATTATTGATGTAAAAATAGTGCAACCTACCAGTTTTGCTGAGCAAATGTTGGATTATGCAAAAAGATATACCACTTTGCCAGATGTAAATTAAGATTAAAAAGAATTTTTGTAAAAGTCCGTTTCTATAAATTGAAACGGATTTTTTTAGTGTAAAGAGAAGGTAATTAGGGTAAAAATCATAATAATTAAAATAACTGAAATAAGCACAAGAAATGCGTTTTTATAATATTTTTTATGAATTTTAATATCCTTTTTGTAACTCCAAACCATCGCTATGATAAAAGCAATTACAAAAACTACCGCAAAAATTAATTGTCCTTTACTAAACATATTAAATGTATATTGAACCTCAAAAATACGTAAATTTTTTATATGAAATGTGCATAACGCAAACACGATACAATCACCTAAGAAAATATGCGCATTACATATGACCAATAAAAAACAATAAATATTTACATATGAAAACTGCATTAATTATTGGAGCAACTTCGGGAATTGGAAAAGAACTCGCTAAATTATTGGCGGTGGATTATGACAAGGTTATCATCACAGGAAGAAGAGAAAATTTATTGCAAGAAATTAAAGCGACAAACCCAAGTAAATTTGAAGCTAAAGTGCATGATGTAACCGATTTAGATTCGTGTGATGTTTTATTTGAAACTCTTAAAAATGAATTTAAAACCATCGATTTAATTGTTTACAGCTCTGGCGTTGGCGATCCGAATTATGACTTGACCTGGGAAAAGGAATTACCTACTTTACAAACCAACGTAATTGCTGCCGTTAAAATTTACGGTCTTGCTTACAATCTTTTCAGAAAACAAGGGTATGGGCATTTGGTAGGAATTTCTTCCATTGCTTCCATTAGAGGAAACAGACATGTACCAGCATATTTTGCCTCAAAAGCATTTCAAGCAAATTATTTGGAATCGCTTTGGATGAAAGGGAAAAGAAGCAAAGCTAAAATTTATGTGACCGATATTCAGCCAGGATTTGTTAATACTTCAATGGCCTTAGGCAAAACCTTTTGGATGGCTTCCGCAGAAAAAGCCGCCAAACAAATTTATATGGCAATAAAATCCAAAAAGAAAAAAGCTTATGTCACAAAACGTTGGCGATTGGTGGTATTTGTGTTGAAAAATGCGCCTTCTTCATTATTGTTTAAATTCACCTAACTAAAAAATAAAATTTTATAATGATTAATAAACTGAAAGCCGTTCAGGAATTTCATAAATCCTTTGGGTTGGAAATTCAGCATAAACCAATAGCAAAACTTGAAGAAAATAAACTTAAATTGCGATTTGATTTAATGGCTGAAGAAAATAACGAATATTTTGAAGCCGCCAAAAATAATGATTTGATTGAAGTGGCTGATGCCTTGGGTGATATGCTGTATATTTTATGCGGCACTATTTTAGAGCACGGCATGCAATATAAAATTGAAGAAATTTTTAATGAAATTCAACGCAGCAATATGAGTAAACTTGGCGAAAACGGCAAGCCAATTTATAGAGAAGACGGCAAAGTGTTGAAAGGCCCGAATTATTTTAAACCGAATATCTTAGAAATTTTAGAAAAATAAAACCTAAACTTAATTATATAATTATGAATACAAATAAACTATTACTATTGTTAATTGCGGTCGTGGCAATAAACCATACTTCTAGCGCACAAGAAAAAATGAAAGAAACAAGCACACCAGGATTGGAAATAAAAAATATGGACACTAGCGTAAGTCCTGCTGATGATTTTTTTAGATATGTAAATGGATCTTGGCTCGAGAATGCTGAAATTCCGGCCGACAGAACTTCTTGGGGAAGTTTTAATGAACTCAGGAAAGAAACAGATGCTGATGTGCTGGAAATCTTAAATGAAGCAATCGCACAAAAAAACGCCCCTAAATTAAAAGAAGCACATGGAAATTCAACAGCCATGTCCGATCAGGAAAAAGCAGTGAATTATTATGAATCTATTATGGATACGGTTTCAAGAAACAGCCAAGGCGTCAACCCTGTGCTGCCATTTTTGGCAAAAATTGATGCTGTAAATAATTTGGAAGATTTGAATCGTCTTTTGGTTGAAACTGCACCTTATGGAGGTGCTGGGTTTTATAATTTTTATGTCTATAATGATTTAAAAAATAGCAATCAATATGTTGGGTATGTTTCGCCGGCAGGATTGGGTTTGTCGCGCGATTATTATGTAGATCAAGATGAAAACACCAAGCTAAAAAGAGAAAAATATATTGCGCATATTGCCAAAATGCTTCAATTTTATGGTGATTCAAAAGAAATTGCAAGCAAAAATGCACAACGTATTTTCGAATATGAATACAATTTGGCAAAACCAAGAATGACCAAAGAAGAATCAAGGGATCGCCGAAAATCATACAACCCAAAAAACATCAACGAATTAACTTCGCTTACTTCAACAATTCATTGGAATGATTATTTTACGGGTATTGGTATCACTAAAATAGATACTGTCGTTGTTAGTCAACCAAAATATATGGCAGCAATGGATTCCATCATCAAAGCAAGTTCTATTGACGATATTAAATTGTATTTGAAATGGACTGCGATAGATGCTGCTGCGAGTATGTTAAGTGATGACATTGAAGTTGCAAACTGGGAATTTTACGGCAAAGAATTGACAGGTGCATTGAAACAACTTCCTCGCGATGAACGAGCTTTGGCTTCCATAAATAGGGTAATTGGTGAAGCGTTGGGGAAATTATATGTCGATAAAAAATTTCCGCCAGAAGCCAAAGCAAAAGCAATGGAAATGATAAAAAATGTCATGGCTGGTTATGAAGTAAGAATAAAAAAATTACCTTGGATGAGTGAAGACACAAAACAAAAGGCCTTGGAAAAATTGCATAAATTAACCGTTAAAATTGCCTATCCCGATAAATGGAAGGATTATTCGGCACTTGTGGTTGTTGGCGTAAAAGATGGAGGTTCCTATTTCCAAAATTCAATGAATGCCAGAAAATGGAATTTCGATAAAAATATTGCAAAATTAGGAAATCCTGTTGACAGAACAGAATGGGGAATGTCCCCTCAAACAGTGAATGCTTATTTTAATGCTACCAATAATGAAATTGTGTTTCCCGCAGCTATTTTACAACCCCCTTTTTACAATTATTTAGACGATGAAGCTGTTAATTATGGTGGAATTGGTGCAGTAATTGGGCACGAAATTTCTCGTAGTTTTGA
>JAQVGD010000009.1 GCA_028696945.1 Lutibacter sp. | reverse complement strand
ATTGGTCAACACTAATTTAAGTGAATATTACGTAGCTGCAAAGCTTTATCTAATAAGGTTTTGCAGCATTTTTTTTAAAAGACTTGCGGAGATTAGGAGCTATCGGGACGTAAATCAATTTGCGTTAAGGATTGAAGCGGAAATCCTGTAATTGCGAGGAACGAGCGATTACAGATTGCAGCGGAAAGCCTGACCCGTAGGGTAACGCCCACCAAAAAGGCAGGCAGGTTCAAAAAAATACAAATCTCAAAAAAAAACAGTTGTAAAAAAATTGTATTATTGTAACGCTGTTATTTTTAATTTTTACCTATTGAAATTCTTTAAAAAATCGATACTATTCTTCCTGTTCTTGGCCACTTTTTTTATGGATGCCCAGGAACTGCCTCCTGTTGAAAATTATGCTCCGGAAATTTATGGTGCTGAAAACCAGAACTGGGCAATTTCACAAGCAGCAGACAACTATATTTATGTTGCAAACAGCAGTGGATTGTTAGCATTTAATGGAGCTAACTGGAAATTGTATCCCTCGCCCAACGAATCGAGTTTGCGCTCTGTAAATGTTATTGGCGACAGAATTTATACGGGTTGCTATATGGAATTTGGATATTGGGAAGAAAACGACTTTGGAAATTTGATTTACTTTTCCTTAAGCAAAAAATTGAAAGAACCTTTACTTGAAGAAGAATTTTGGAATATTGTGAAATTTGACAATTGGGTATTGTTTCAATCTTTGCATAGAATATATATTTACAACACGGTTGATGAATCATTTAGTAGTATAAATTCTAAAACCAACCTTCCAAAGGTGCATAAAGTGGCTGGAAGTATTTATTTTCAAAAGATGAATGATGGACTTTATAAAATTGAAAATGGAAATCCGGTTTTAATTTCAAACCATCCAATATTGCAAAATAATATTTTGGTCAATATGTTTTCTGTCGATAAAAAAATACTGTTGCAAACACAAGAAAAAGGATTTTATTTTTTTGAAGATGAAAATCTTTCAAAATTGAATTTTCCTTCTAATGACGAAATTTCAGCTATGAGTGTTTATAGCAGCATACAACTTGCAGATAGAAGTTTTATTATAGGAACCATTTCAAATGGAATTTATCATATTGACATTCTGGGAAACCTTTTAAATAAAATCAATCAGAAAAATGGTTTAAACAACAACACTGTTTTATCGATGTTTGAAGACCGGAACCACAATGTTTGGCTTGGCTTGGATAATGGCATCAGTGTTATCAATATCAATTCACCTTTTAGTATTTATAATGATATTTATGGAAAATTGGGAACTGTTTACACTTCGGTAATCTTCAATAACAACCTCTATCTCGGCACCAATCAGGGATTGTTTTATAAAAACATCAATTCAAATGACGACTTTCAGTTTGTTAAGGGTACTAATGGCCAGGTTTGGTGTTTAAAGGTAATTGACAATACGCTTTTTTGCGGTCATAATAACGGTACATTTATTATCAATAACAACAATGCAAACCTCATTTCAGATAAAATGGGCACCTGGGACATTAAACACATAAATTCCAATAAAAATTTGTTGTTGCAAGGAAATTATGATGGACTTTTTGTGTTGGAAAAAATAAATAACACTTGGAAAATTAGAAATAAAATTGAAGGGTTTGATATTTCGAGCAGACATTTTGAATTAATTGATAACAATCAATTATTTGTGAGCCATGAATATAAAGGTGTGTTTAAATTAAAAATTAATGATGATTTTACAAAAGTTTTGCATTATTCTACTGAAACCAGTGTTCAAAAGGGATTGAAATCCAGCTTGATAAAATACAACGATGATATCATTTACACTGTAAAAGAGGGTATTTTCAAATACAACACTAAAGAAGAAAAATTTATAAAAGACTCATTAATGTCGGCTAATTTTTTGGCAGATGATACTTATTTTTCAGGAAATTTGGTTGTTGATCCAAAAACAAATACACTTTGGGGATTTACCACTAAAAACATCGTTTATTTTACGCCTGGTCAATTAAATAACATTCCCAAAACTATTAAAATTTATTTGCCGGCATCGTTAAGAAGAGATATTGCTGGATTTGAAAGCATGACCAATTTAACTGGCCGCAAGTATTTATTTGGAACATCCAGAGGCTATATTATTTTAAATTTGGATAAAATAAATCATGGAAAAACTTTTAAAATAGGGATTAATTCAATTGATAAAAGTATTCTTAATGCGCAAAGTACGCCTGTTTCCTTAAAAAATAACAACGCTTTTGAATTTAGAAACAATAACCTAGTATTTACTTTCAGCGTTCCAGAATTTGACAAATATTCAGAAGTAAATTACCAATATCAGTTAGAAGGAATGTATGATGAATGGAGCAATTGGTCCACAAACTCTGAGGTTTTTTTTAAAAATTTGCCTGCTGGAAATTATACCTTTAACGTAAAAGCAAAAATAGGCGATGAACTTTCTTCCAATATTGCCTCTTATTCTTTTAGAATTGATAGGCCTTGGATGCTTTCAACTCCAATGCTTCTAATTTATTTTATTTTATTTAGCGCACTGCTGCTTTTAATCCATAACCTTTACAAAATTTATTACGCAAAACAGAAACAAAAATTAATGGAAAGAAAGCAACGCGATTTTGCCTTGTCTCAACTAGAAAATGAAAAAGTAATTATGCGATTAAAAAATGAAAAACTACAAGGTGAAATTTTTAGTAAAACAAGAGAATTATCGGTATCAACTATGAACATTATTAATAAGAATGAACTCTTAAGAACCATTAAAGATGAGTTGACCTCAGTTAAAGATGAAACCAACGTAAAACCTGTAATTAAAATTATTAACAAAAATCTTGCAAATACCAGTGACTGGGAGTTGTTTCAGGAAGCTTTTAACAATGCTGATAGCGATTTTTTAAAGAAAGTAAAATCCTTACATCCTTCCTTAAGTCCGAACGATTTACGTTTATGCGCCTATTTGCGATTAAACCTGTCTTCTAAAGAAATTGCGCCCTTATTAAACATTTCTGTAAGAAGCGTGGAGATAAAAAGATATCGTTTGCGTAAGAAAATGGACTTATCCCATGAAAATAGTCTTGTTGAGTACATTTTAAAAATTTAGATTACTTCAACAATTGTTAAAATAACTACAACATTACCTTAACATTTCAAAAACTATAAGGTTGTAGTTTCTTAAAATTCCACATTTTTATACCTTAAGCAATTGCTTATTCAACGTGTTGTTTTGTTAATAAACTCACAACAAAAGGGATTGAGTGCCTCCTTTCATTTACAAATTAATTTCTCCGATTGCTAACATGTATGTTTTTTGTATAGGTTCATTTTATTCTTTCACCTTCTTTTTAACTTATTTTTATGAAAATTTAATTAATCAAAAAATATGAAATCACTACTATTATCATTTTTTCTATGTTTTGCGGGTATTTCAATTTACGCGCAAAGTTATGAAATTAAAGGAACCGTATCCGACGCAAGCGGTTTGCCTTTGCCAGGAGTTTCTATAGTTGTTAAAAACACAGCTAAAGGCACATCCACCGATTTTGACGGTAAATTTACGCTGTCTGACGTCCAAAATAGAGAAATACTCGTATTCTCTTTTCTTGGATACACCACCAAAGAAATTGCAATTGGCAATTCTAACTATTTGAACGTAACCCTAAATGAAGATACCCAAAGTTTAGAGGAAGTTGTAGTTGTTGGATATGGTACTCAAAAAAAGGCTGACGTTACAGGAGCGGTCTCAAAAGTAGAAATAGACAAAGCTTTGGCAGTTCCAACTTCGAATGTTTCGGAGATGCTGCGCGGACAGGCTGCGGGTGTGCAAATTACATTAGGATCTGCCAGACCTGGAGGAACTTCAAATATTTTGATTAGGGGAAGAAACTCTATTCGTGGCGGTAATGATCCGTTAATTGTATTAGATGGTTTTCCAATTGAAAATATTAATGATATTAACCCCGATGACATTGCTTCCATTGAAGTCTTAAAAGATGCATCTGCACAAGCCATTTATGGCGCTAGAGCTTCTAATGGTGTTATACTTGTTACCACTACAAAAGGCAAGGAAGGGAAAATGACAGTTTCATTTAATTCTTATATGACTTCACAAAAATTAACAAAGAACTTTGATTTGTACAATGCTGAAGAGTTTGCGCAATTGAGAAGAGAAGCAAAAAGAACAGACAATACACCAAGTCAAGATTATTTATCTGATGAATTAAGTTTTAATGGTGCTACATCACCAGAGTATTTGAATTATTTGGCAGGTAATTACACAAATTGGGAAGATGAAGTACTAAAAGCTGGTTTTATAACAAGCAATACTGTAAGTCTTTCAGGCGGAACAGAAAATACCAAAATATTTTCTAGTGTTAATTATTTCGATCAATCGGGATTAGTCCCTTCTTCTAATTATGAAAGAGGATCTTTCAGATTAAATATCAATCAGAAAATAAATGAAAGAGCGAGTGTTGAAGCAAATATAAATTTAGCTACAGACAAACAAGAAAAAGAAACTTCAAATTTAGATTTTATTACCATTTCTCCTTTTACAGGACCTTATGATGAATCTGGAGCGCTTGTTAAACTCCTTGCTGGTGCCAATGCAAGTAGTTCTGCGGTAAATCCCTTATGGAATATCAGAGAATCCCAAAACGAAATTAAAGTCAATTTCTACAATATAAATTTGGTTGGGAATTACAAGCTGGCAAAAAATTTCTCCTACAAATTAAACACTCTGATTAGCAGAAAATTTATTGATGAAGGAAGTTATATATCAAAAATCCATTCTGCGGGTGTTAATCTTAATGGTATTGCCGATGTTGCCAATACATTGCGCGAAGAATATTTGATTGAAAATATTTTAAATTATAATGTGAGTATTGGAGAAGATCATAAATTTGATTTCACGGCTGTTCAATCTGCCAATCAAATAAAGACTTCAAAAACATCTTCAAACGGAACTGGTTTTGGGAATGATTTACTTGGATTTGATGGTATTACCAATGCTTTAAATTTTAAAGTAACAAGGATTGAGGAGCAAAAAAGAATATTATCATTTTTAGGAAGGGCAAGATATACCTTAATGGATAAATATCTTTTTACCTTTACAGCTCGTAGAGACGGTGCGTCCGTTTTTTCTGAAAACAAAAAATGGGGATTTTTTCCTGCTGGTTCTGTAGCCTGGCAAATACATAAAGAAAACTTTTTGGCCAATTCAGAAACTATCAGTCAACTAAAGGCAAGAGTAAGTTACGGTTCTGTGGGAAATCAATCCTTAGATCCTTATACTACGCTTGGGGTGGTGGGTAACTATCCATATATTTTTGGAGGAGCAATTGTTGGTGGTAATTTACCGGGAACTGTTTTACCTAATCCAGATTTAACTTGGGAAACCTCTACAACCACAAACGTTGGGATTGATTTTGGGTTGCTTAAAAACAGAATCACAGGTTCGGTAGATTATTACGACACCAATACAACTGATTTACTAACAGATATTACGCTTGGAGGAACATCTGGTTTTAGTTCAACAATAACTAACGGCGGTGAATCAAAAAATAGTGGTATTGAAGTGTTGTTAACTGGGCAAATTGTAAAAAATGACAACTTTAATTGGAGTATAAGTGCCTCATTTACAAAAAACAAAAACGAATTAATCAAATCGGGTATTGTGGACATTGATGGCGCCCCAAAAGATGATCAGGCCAGAGGTCGTTATATTGGAAAATCTATCAACAATATAAGAACATTGGTGTTTGACGGTATTTTCCAAACAGATGAAGAAGCTTTGGCATCTCCTCAGGCGCAGCCAGGAAGTACCACCAACTCAGATCTTACCTTATTAAAAGCTGGATCTATCCGCGTAAAAGATGTCAATGGGGATGGAATTGTTAATGATGATGACAATATTGTTATCAACACAGACCCTGAATGGTATGGCTCTTTATCAACCGTTTTTGTATATAAAAACTTTGAAATGTTGGCAGATTTTTATATCGTGGAAGGATCAACAAAATTCAATCCGTTTTTAGCTAATTTTAATGAAGGAGGAACCCTTCAATCAGTAAGAAATGGTATAAAAGTGGATTATTGGACACCAGAAAATCCATCAACAACTTACCCACGTCCTAGTTATCTTCATGCACCGGCAAATATTGGAACTATGGGGGTAACAGATGCATCTTATGTTAGATTAAGAACATTGACTATGGCTTATAACCTACCTAGTGCAGTTTTAAGTAAATTAAAAATGAGCAATGTCAAATTTTATGTAACTGGCACCAATTTATTTACTTGGACAGATTATAAATCATATAGCCCAGAAAATAATCCAAATGATTTCCCAGACACAAAGTCAATCACTCTTGGATTAAATATTGGTCTTTAATGTTAACTTATTTAAAAAATACAACAATGAAAAATAGTAATAAATTTACGAAATGGAGCATTGCACTACTTGCAATCTTTGTTTCCTTTCTTTCATGTAATGAAGATTACTTAATTGAAGAACCTACATCAGGGTTTACCGCTGATTTTGTATATAATACTCCAGAAGGACTAGAGTCTGGAGTGGTTGCACTATATAGCATCCAAAGATCATTTTGGGAAAACCTAGCAAACAATGGATCAAATCCGCTTATTTTAGATGCCAAAGATGACCTAAATGTTCCTCGCGGTGGTGAAATCTCAAACTACGGAAAATTAAATAGTGGTAGATACCCTACCAATAGCGGTGTTCATGGAGATTATTGGAAGTTATATTATAGAATATTAGACCGATCTAATGCTTTAATAAAAGCAGCCGAATCGGTATCAATGCCAGATGATCAAAAAGCACAAATTGTTTCTGAGGCTAAATTTTTTAGAGCAAATTCTGTATTTACCTTATTCAAATTATTCAACAATATTTATGTAACAACAGAGCCTACCACGCCTGAAAATGCATTGAACATTATTAATGAAATAACTCCAGAAGCAGCTATTTACACCCTTATTAATGAAGATTTAACCTACGCTATTGATCACTTAAGTTGGACGCCAACTGCTACAGGAAGAATAGCCCAAGGAGTGGCTAGACACCTAAAAGCCGAAGTGGCATTATGGCAAAATAATTGGTTGGAAGCCAAAACACAATCAGAAGCGGTAATTGCACAAGTTGCAAACCATAAATTGGTAGCGCAAACAGATCAAGTTTTTAAAGGCGACATGAACACAACTGAGGCATTGTGGGTTTTACAATTCAAAAAGGCAGTTAATGGAAATCCAAATAAAATTAACTTCAACCTAATGCCTAATTATGCTGAACAAACACCTGGCTCAAAATACACGGTAGAGCAAGGTGGCCGCGGATTTGGATGGTTGACAATGAACAATTACGTTCGTGATTTATTGGCACAAGATCCTAATGATACCAGAATCAAAGGCTCATACTATGTTAAAGATTATTTATATAATGATCCTGCAACATTACCTGCAGGCCAAACGTTAGGAACCATCATTAGAGACAATCCAACTGCACCTTGGAAGGAATTCGGTGATCAAGCAAGCAGAAACGGATTCTTTATTCGTCAAAATGTAGGTTGCAAAAAATACTTCCCAGATGACGGTATCCCTACTGAAGACACCCAAGTAAAAAATATCATGATGGCTCGTTTGGCTGAAACTTATCTTTATGCGGCAGAAGCTAATATGATGCTTGGAAATAATGGCGGTGCTTTAACAAACTTAAATGCCGTGAGAACTAGAGCAAAAACGGCTGCGTTAACAGGCATCGTAACTATTGAAGATATTCTTGATGAACAAGCTAGAGAATTGGCTTTTGAGGGGCGTCGTTGGTATATGCTAAAACGGACTGGAAAACTATATGAATATGTTGTTAATCATGCTGGGTATGGTAAATCAGGAGATTTAAGTCTTGAAAATTCTGCTGGACATGCAAATACACCTGAAGATCCATTCCCATACAGAAATGATGCCAGACGTAATATGCAACCTTGGATGGTAAATTGGGTAATTCCACAAAGCGAATTAAATTTATTGGGACCAGATTATCCTCAGAATTCAGGATATTAATAAATTTACTTACATATTGTTCTTTGTTTTTATTTATGATTTAAATTTTATTTTTCTAAAGATTTAAGGATCTCTTTAAAATAAAAATTTGAGTTTTTAACATCGAAAAGAACTCCTCCTAAAATTAGAGGAGTTCTTTTTAATTAAATTACCAAAAGACTCCTCCACTACATTTCCCCAAAGAATGTTTGTGGATTATGTTAGGGTTTATCAATAAAATTTTGCTTCAATTAAAAAAAAAGAAGCAACTAAAAAATAGTTTCTAAAATGAATAGATTAAAGAAAATTAACACGGTAATTATTGGATTCATTATTTTACTTTTTTCAGCCTGTGTTTCAACCAAACCTGTTGCAATGAATAAAATAGCCTTTGCGAACAATAGCGTGGTTGCCCACAGAGGTGCTTGGAAGAAAAACGGTTTTCCCGAAAATTCCATTGCATCGCTTAAACATGCCATTGAATTAAATTGTACAGGCTCCGAATTTGATGTGAGAATGACGGCCGATGATTCATTGGTAATCAATCACGATCCGCATTATAACAATCTGGAAATCGAAAAAACCACTTACGCCAATCTTGTAAAATTCAAACTAACAAATGGCGAAAAACTGCCCACACTAAGGGAATATATTAAAGCTGGAATGGAAAATAACAATTCAACAAGGTTGGTTTGTGAAATAAAACCATCAGAAATAAGCAAAGAAAGAGGCCAAATAATTGCCACAAAAGTAGTTCAATTGTTTAAAGAACTCGATGCCGAACAGATGGTTGCTTTTATAAGTTTTGATTATGAAATCTTAAAGAAGATAAGAGTATTAAATCCGACAGTTTCCACCCAGTATTTAGAAGGAAATAAATCTCCAGAGCAATTAAAAGCGGATGGAATTTCAGGATTAGATTGTCATTTTTCAGTTTTTAAAAACCATCCTGAATGGATTGAAAGTGCTAAAAATAACAATATTACCTTAAACGCTTGGACGGTAAATGACGCTGTGGATATGGACTGGCTGTTGGCAAACAATTTCGATTTTATCACCACCAACGAACCGGAATTGTTACTGGAAAGAATTGCACAATTTAAAGCTTCCTACCAAGATTATAAATTAGTTTGGTCTGATGAATTTGACTATTCCGGTTTACCAGATTCCACAAAATGGAATTATGATATTGGCGGTCATGGCTGGGGAAATAACGAAAAGCAATTTTATTTGGAGAAATCGATTGAAAATTCTTTTGTAAAAGCAGGTAAACTTCATATCGTAGCCTTAAAAAAGCCTTATAAAAATAGCGAATATACTTCTGCCCGCTTAACAACTTATAAAAGGTTTCTTATGCAATACGGCAAACTGGAAGTGATGGCAAAACTGCCTGAAGGTAAAGGAACTTGGCCTGCTATATGGATGCTTCCTGAAACGCTTCGCACAAAAGAGGAAGAATGGCCGCTAAGCGGAGAAATAGACATTATGGAGCACGTTGGCAAAGACCCAAACGTTGTACACACATCGCTTCATACTGAGCTGTACAATTTTTGGAAAAAAAATCAATATACCCATTTTGAAACTCTGCCGGACGTTTTTAAAGAATTTCACTTGTACGGAATTGAATGGACTTCTGAAAGCATTAAATTTTATATCGACAATAACTTGTTTTATGAAGCCACAAAAGGCGAAAACGGAAAAGACACCACCAATGAAGGCTGGCCTTTTGAAAAACCCTATTATTTAATCATAAATCTTGCCATTGGCGGCAATTGGGGCGGAGAAATTGACGATTCCATTTTTCCTTCTGAAATGTTAATAGACTATGTTAGAATATATCAAAAATCATCGCAAAATAATTAGCATGAGAAAATCAATTGTTTTGTTGGCCTTTAGTTTATATGCCTTATTTTCAAGTGCCCAATCATTGGAAGTTATTACCTACAATATTCGATTGAATGTTGCGGTTGACAGCGAAAATGCATGGCCGCTCAGAAAAGAATTTTTCACTTCACAAATTCAATTTTACGAACCAGATATTTTTGGAGTTCAAGAAGCAACGCCAAATCAGGTAATAGATATTGTAACCGCGCTACCGCAATATAGTTATGTTGGTATGGGACGGGATGGCGAAGGAAAAGGGGAATCTTCCAATATTTTCTATAAAAAAGACCGATTTATATTGAAAGAATCCAATACTTTTTGGCTTTCTGAAACGCCAAATGTAATTTCAAAAGGTTGGGATGCCGCTTATAACAGGGTTTGTACTTATGCCCTATTTAAAGATAAAAAAGCAAAAAAGAATCTTTGGGTTTTCAACACACATTTGGATCATATTGGGGAAGTTGCAAGAACAAAAGGAATAGAACTTATTCTTTCAAAAATAGCAGAAGTAAATACGCAAAACTATCCGGTTATTTTTATGGGCGATTTTAATTCTGAACCCGATGCTGAAAGGATTATTTCACTAAAAACTCAAATGGATGATAGCAGAGACATTTCCGAAGAAAAACCTTTTGGACCAACAGGAACATTCAATGGATTTAAGCATAATGAACCGGTAACTATATTGATTGATTATATTTTTGTTTCTAAAAACAACAAGCTAATAGTTAAAAAATATGCTGTTTTAAGCGATTCAAAAGATTTAAAATATCCATCTGATCATTTACCCGTGTTTGTAAAATTAAATTATAAAAAATGAAAAAAATATCAACAATCCTTCTTCTGATTATTGCATTTACTGGATGTACCCCAAAAGAAAAAACCATTATTAAGGCTGAGAAACCAATAATGGCAGAAAATAAAACTGCAATAGTTTATACTTCTGCACATAATACGGATTTAAAGTTAACACTTACAGATACTTTAAAATTTAATGATTTTAAACAGCCTTTGGAAACAGAATCTGCTATTTCGGTCGATCCAAGCAAGCAATTTCAAACCTTTTTGGGGATTGGCGCAGCGTTAACCGATGCTTCCGCAGAAACCTTTTACAAACTTTCAAAAGAAAATCAAGACCTGTTTATGGAAGCTTATTATAGCGTTGATAAAGGGATTGGCTATACGTTGGGAAGAACCATCATTAACAGCTGCGATTTTTCAAGCGAAAGTTACACTTATATTGAAGAAGGAGATTCCGAGTTAAAGACTTTCAACATTGATCACGACAAGCAATTTAGATTGCCATTTACAAAACTGGCAATTGCCGCTGCCGGAGGAAAATTAATGATGTATGCAAGTCCGTGGAGTCCTCCTGCTTTTATGAAAACGAACAACAATATGTTGCAGGGCGGAAAATTAAAACCAGAATTCTATCAGCCTTGGGCAAATTATTATGCAAAATTTATAAAAGCCTACGAAAAAGAAGGAATTCCAATTTGGGGATTAACCGTTCAAAATGAACCTATGGCCACCCAAACTTGGGAATCTTGTATTTATTCTGCGGAAGAGGAACGCGATTTTTTAAAAAATTATTTAGGACCAACCTTGGAAAAAGAAGGTTTGGGCGATAAAAAAATAATTGTTTGGGATCATAACCGCGATTTAATGTTTCAAAGAGCCAGCGTGATTTTAAATGATCCTGAAGCTTCAAAATACGTTTGGGGAATTGGTTTTCATTGGTATGAAGACTGGAAAGACGGTATTCCTATGTTTAATAACGTAAAAGCCGTAAATGAGGCGTTTCCTGACAAAAATTTGATTTTTACAGAAGGCACCAACGAAAAATATGACTTAACGCGAATTGTCTCGGAAGATCCGAAATTGGCAGAACGTTATGGAAAATCGATGATTAACGATTTTAATAACGGAACGGTTGCCTGGACAGACTGGAATATTTTGTTGGATGAAACCGGAGGACCAAATCACGTTGGGAACCTGTGCTTCTCCCCTGTTCATGGAGACACAAAAACAAATGAACTTCTGTTCACAAATTCCTATTACTATATTGGGCATTTTTCAAAATTTATACGTCCGGGCGCAAAAAGAATTTCAAGCGTATCAAGTGCTAACAATTTAATAACCACTGCATTTATAAATGAAGACGGAGGCATTGTTGTGGTGGTAATGAACCATGGCGATGCAGCAATATCCTATAGTGTAACGATGAATTTAAGAATAGCGGAATTACATGCTCCAGCCCATTCAATTCAAACAATTGTATTATAGTTTAACCCAATAACCTTACCCGAAGCGAAGTCGAAAAGAACAATCAATAACCAACCAATAAATATAGAATGAAAAAATCTTATGCCATTTCCATCAGCCTCATTGTTGCTATGGGCGGCTTCCTTTTGGGTTTCGACAGTGCGGTAATTTCAGGTGCCGTAAACGGAATTCGAACTTATTTTAAAATGTCCGATTGGGAACTTGGATTCTCCGTGGGTTGCGTAATTTTCGGTGCGATGGCTGGAAACATTTCCGCTGGTCCTTTAAGCGATAAATTCGGAAGAAAAAAAATATTGATTGTAACCGCCATGCTTTTTACGGTATCTGCATTATGGTCTGCAACAGCAACCGATTATCTTTCTTTTGTCATCGCCAGAATTATTGGAGGTGTCGGCATCGGTGGTGCTATCTTAATTGCGCCAATTTATATTGCTGAAATTGCGCCGCCTAAATTAAGGGGAAGCTTGGTTTCTTTAAACCAACTAAACATTGTTTTGGGAATTTCCGTAGCGTATTTTTCAAATTATTTTTTGAAAGATTTGGAAGGCGAAAGCTGGAGGTGGATGTTGGGCGTGGAAGCAATTCCTGCAATCATCTACTTTTTTGCGCTTTTTATGGTGCCTAGAAGTCCGAGATGGTTAATTCAACGTTTAAATGAAGTTGTAACAGCTAAAAAAATATTGATAAAAATTGGTGGGGATGAATTTGCCGATACCACTATTGGAGAAATTCAGAGAGGAATCGACAAAAAAGAAGCCAAAGGCACCTATGCAGATTTCTTCAGCAAAAGAATGACAGTTATTCTCATTATCGCTTTCGGATTGGCCTTTTTCCAACAAATAACGGGAATTAATGCTATTTTTTATTACGCGCCAACCATTTTTGAACAAGCCGGCGGAAGTACGGATGCTTCATTTTTACAGGCAATTGTTGTTGGACTTATCAATTTGGTGTTCACTTTTGTCGCTATTTGGTTTATTGATAAATTGGGCAGAAAACCTTTGTTGATTATTGGAACTTCAGCCATGGCAATTGCACTTTCAATGGCAACTTTAGCCTTTAACAACGCAACCTACAATTTTAATGAATCAACCATTGCAAAAATTGGAAATGCCGACATGAAATCGTCCTTAACACCATTAAACGGATCGACATTTTCTTCACAAAGTGAGTTGTTTGCTGGTGTTGCACCGTTGATAAGTGAGGCGCAATTACTTGAATTTAAGCAAAACGAAACTAAAAATTTCATTAACATCAACGCCAATTTGGTATTGATAGCCATTTTGTTATATGTGGCGGCATTTGCCATTTCTTTGGGACCAGTAATGTGGACGATGCTGTCGGAAATTTTCCCTGGAAACGTAAAAGGAATCGCTATCTCCATCGTTGGATTTTTCAACTCCTTGGTAAGTTATGCCGTAACCCAATTATTCCCTTGGGAACTCACAAATTTAGGACCAACGGTAACTTTCGCAATTTATGCGGGCATGGCTGTTTTATCCGTGCTGTTTGTTTATAAATATGTCATTGAAACAAAGGGAAAAACTTTGGAAGAAGTTGAAGAATTATTAATTAGATCATAACCATAAAATGAAAATTACCCCAATTATAATCGTGTGTTTATTTTGCTTGTTTTCATGTGTAAAAACGCCACAAATAACAACAACTCAATTACCGCTGGAGAAACCGGTAAAAGTAACTTTAACAAATACCGATGGAAAATTCCAACTTTTTGTTGCCGGAAAACCATTTTACATTAAAGGGGCTGGATTGGAATTCGGCAATATTGCGTCGGTTGCCAAACACAACGGAAATTCTTTTAGAACTTGGAGAACCGAAAACGGACAAAAAAGTGGCAAAGAAATTTTAGATGAGGCGTACAAAAACGGGTTGATGGTAACTATGGGCATTGAAGTAGAAAGAGAACGCCACGGATTTGACTATAATGATACTGTCGCCGTAAAAGAGCAATTGGAGCGTATTAAAACTAAAGTTTTGGACTTAAAAGACCATCCTGCTTTAATGATTTGGGGAATTGGAAATGAATTGAATTTGCGTTATGAAAATCCGAAAGTTTGGGATGCCGTGAATGACATTTCGAAAATGATTCATGAAGTTGATCCAAATCATTTAACCACAACCATGTTGGCGGGTATTTCCAAAAAGGAAATTGCATTAATCAAAGAAAAATGCTCCGATTTAGATATTTTATCTGTTCAAATGTATGGCGATCTTCCAAATTTACCGAAATTAATCAGGGAATATGGATGGGAAGGTCCGTACATAGTAACCGAATGGGGTGCTACCGGGCATTGGGAAGTTCCAAAAACAGCTTGGGGTGCGCCGATAGAAGAAAACAGCACCCTTAAAGCCGCTAATTATTTAAAGAGATACAAAGGCGGAATTGAAGCTGATTCATTGCAATGTATTGGCTCTTATGTTTTTCTTTGGGGAAATAAACAGGAAAGAACACCTACTTGGTATGGTATTTATTTGGAAGATGGCAAAGAAACGGAATCTGTGGATGTGATGCATTTTGTTTGGAATAGCAAATGGCCTGAAAACAGAACACCTCAAATAGTTTCTTATACCATTGATGGCAAAACAGCTTATGAAAATGTGGTAATGGAAGCCGAAAAATTATATACAGCATCCCTGAAAATTTCCGATTTTGAAAATGATCCCATCAATTATACTTGGGAAATATTGCCTGAAAGCGTTGATTTAGGAGATGGTGGCGACCATGAAGAGCGTCCGAAAAGTGTTAATTTTGAAATAGTTAACCAAAAAGACGGGGAACTTACCTTTAAAGCACCAACTGCCGGAATGTACCGTTTATTTGTTTATGCCGATGATGGCCACGGACATGCAGCAACTGCAAATATTCCATTTAAAGTAAATTAACATTTTCTAAATAGAGCGCTCATAATGTCTCACAAACCAATATTTATTGGAAAATCAGAAGCTAATTTCAAGACCAGAATTGTTGCAGGGGATGAAATTATTATAGGAAATGAAAATTTCTACAAGATTTCTAATTCTGATGGTTTAAGGCCTTTCTTTATGAGCATGGTAAGTGACTCAAATCACTGGATGTTTATTTCGAGTAATGGAGGGTTAACAGCTGGAAGAAAAGATTGCGATTCCGCACTTTTTCCCTATTATACAGATGATAAAATAACAGAATCTGCAACTATTACAGGAAGTAAAACCATAATTCAAATTCATAAAAAAAAGAAAATCCTTCTTTGGGAACCTTTTTCAGATAGTTATCAAGGACTGTATGAAATTCAAAGAAATTTATATAAAAATAGCTTTGGAAATAAAATCATTTTTGAAGAAATAAATAATGATCTTGAATTAACTTTTCGATATGAATGGAATTCCAGCAATCTTTTTGGATTTGTAAAAAAAGCCACATTAAGTAATAATTCTTCCAAAAATAAATCAGTAACCGTATTGGATGGCATTCAAAATATACTGCCTTACGGACTTTCAGCAGAACTTCAAAACAGCAAAAGCAATTTGGTTGACGCCTACAAAAAAAACGAGCTTGAAGCAGAAATCGGATTGGGAATTTATGCTTTAAGTGCCATTATTATTGACAAAGCGGAACCTAGTGAAGCTTTAAAAGCAACCATAACTTGGTCAATTGGCCTAAGAAATCCGAAATATTTATTGTCTTCATTACAACTTAATAATTTCAGGAATGGCCTGCCAATTGAACAAGAAATTGACATTAGGGCCGAAAAAGGCGCCTATTTTACATTTTCAGAATTTAAACTCAAAAGTAAAGAATCTAAAAACTGGATGCTGGTAGCCAATGTGAACCAAGGACCTGCTGCAATTGTAAATATATCAGAAAAATTAAAATCAATAAAAAACTTACAACAAGAAGTTTTAGCAGATATTGAATTGGGAACTAAAAATCTGATTCAGTTAACGGGAAATTCCGACGGATTGCAGGTAACCAACGATAAACTTCGCACTTCAAGGCATTATGCAAACACGCTTTTTAATATCATGCGCGGCGGTATTTTTGATGAAAATTACAATATAGATAAGAACGATTTTTCGAAATATATTGAAAAAGGGAATAAAATTGCCTTCAAAAATAATGAAATCGAAATGGGGAAATTACCTAACACTTTCTCATTAAAAAAACTAAAGGAAATAGCACAACAAAATAAAGATTTAAATTTTAAACGCCTTTGTTTTGAATATATGCCGTTGAAATTCAGCAGAAGACACGGCGATCCCAGCAGGCCCTGGAATAAATTTTCGATTAACACAACCAATGAAATAGACGGTTCAAAAATTTTGGATTAAGAGGGAAACTGGCGAGATATTTTTCAGAATTGGGAAGCACTAGTGCATTCTTATCCTGAGTTTATTGAAAATATGATTTTTAAGTTTTTAAATGCAACGACTTTTGAAGGATATAATCCATATCGAATTACAAAAGATGGTTTCGATTGGGAAGTGATTGAGCCAGATAATCCTTGGTCGTTTATTGGCTATTGGGGCGACCATCAAATTATCTATTTGTTGAAATTTTTGGAATTTGCAGAAAATTATTATCCCAACAAATTGTCCCAATATTTTAATCAGGAATTGTTTGTGTATGCCAATGTCCCGTATAAAATTAAAAGCTATGTGGAAATCCTGAAAAATCCAAAAAATACCATTTATTTTGACCAAAAATTAGCTCAAAAAATAAATCTGCAAAAAACAATGCTGGGTGCTGACGGCGCTTTGCTCCTATCCCAAACTCAAGAAATTTATAAAGTCAATTTAATTGAAAAACTGTTGGCAACGGTGTTGGCAAAACTGTCCAATTTTATTCCAGAAGCCGGTATTTGGCTCAACACGCAAAGACCCGAATGGAACGACGCCAACAACGCCTTGGTAGGCAACGGCGTTTCTATGGTTACGCTTTATTATTTAAGACGATTTTTAATTTTCTTTGAAGAAATTGTTGAAAATGCTTCCATAGAAAATATTTTTATTTCAGAAGAATTGACGGGATTTTTCAAGGAGATTGTTGTAATATTTGAGAAAAATAAGCATATTTTATTAGGGAAAATTTCAGATACAGCGCGTAAAAAGATGTTGGACGGACTTGGATTGGCGGGAAGTCAATACAGAACTGTAATTTACGAAAAAGGATTTTCAAGCAATAAATCTGCCATAAGCAATAGTGAGTTATCCCAGTTTTTTGGATTAACTAAAAAATTTATAGACCACACCATAAACGCCAACAAACGCGCTGATAATTTATACCATGCCTACAATTTAATAACCATTGAAAATGAACAAGAAATCTCCATTTCCCACTTGCCTGAAATGCTGGAAGGACAAGTTGCTGTTTTAAGTTCCGGACATCTTTCGCCATTAAATTCTTTGACTTTATTGAACAGTTTAAGAAAAAGTGCCTTGTACCGAGCAGATCAAAATAGCTATATTTTGTATCCGAACAAGCAACTTAAAAGATTTGTTGATAAAAATAATATTCCGTTATCATCTATTGAAAAATCGGATTTGGCAAAACAATTATTGAAAAACGGAAACTCACAAATTATTGAAAAAGATGTTTTGGAAAATGTTCATTTCAACGGAAATTTTAATAACGCAAACAGTCTTAAAAGTGCGTTAGAATCATTGCCAAAAACTTACCAAAAACTCATTGAAAAAGATCGGGAATTGCTGTTAACTACCTTTGAAAATATTTTCAACCACAAATCTTTTACTGGGCGTTCAGGCACTTTTTTCGGTTATGAAGGACTTGGCTCTATTTATTGGCATATGGTTTCTAAATTGGCGTTGGCGGTGCAAGAATGTTGCATAGATGCGATTGAATCGGGTGCTGAAAATGTAATTATTACTGAATTAAAAAATCATTATTATGAAATAACGGAAGGCATTGGCGTTCATAAATCGCCTGAATTATACGGTGCATTTCCAACAGATCCATATTCCCATACTCCAGCGGGAAAAGGAGCGCAACAGCCCGGTATGACAGGGCAAGTAAAAGAAGATATTTTGGCAAGAATGGGAGAATTGGGTGTTTCCGTAAAAAATGGATTGTTAAAATTTCAACCTAAATTGTTGAAAAAAGAAGAATTTCTTGAAGAAAGGAAAACAATCAATTATGCCGATGTGAACCATCAGAAAAAAGAATTGGTGCTGGAAAAAAATTCGCTGTTTTTCACTTATTGTCAAGTTCCAGTTATTTATAAATTGGCTGAAAAGGATATAATTCAGGTTATTTATTCAGAAGATAAATCAATTTCAATTGATGGATTGAAGTTAACTTCAGAAATAAGCAATCAAATTTTTGGAAGAACTGGCGAAGTATCTAAAATTCTGGTTTCGTATAATGAAAATTTTTTTTTAACCTGAAACTCAAAAAAAACTAAAATATTGGAAAAACTCAAATCATAATGAAAAAATATCTAAATATATTAATCGCAATAGCACTTATTTCAACAGTCAGTTCGTGTAAAGTCGCTGAAAATAATTCAAAAAAAATAACTGCCAATACATTAAGTTTTATAAAAACAAAAGGAACACAATTGGTTGACGCAAATGGCAATTCTTTAATTTTAAAAGGAACAAATTTGGGTAACTGGTTGGTTCCTGAAGGCTATATGTTCAAAATGAATCAGGTAAATTCCCCTCGAAAAATTGATGAAATGCTTTATGAATTGGTCGGTCCAGACAGTTTACAGGTGTTTTGGAATGGGTATTTGAATAATTACATTACCCACGATGACATTAAATATTTAAAGAGTATTGGCTGTAATCATATCCGATTGCCATTTCATTATAAAATGTTTACGGACGATTTGTATATGGGAGAAAGAAATGTCGGTTTTAAGTATTTTGACCGATTAATTGATTGGTGCAGACAAGAAAATATGTATGTTTTATTGGATATGCATGCTGCCCCAGGCGGACAAACCGGTGACAATATAGACGACAGTTATGGATATCCATATCTTTTTAAAAGTGAATCTTCCCAAGATTTAATGACGGAAATTTGGGTTGAAATCGCCAAAAAATATAAAAACGATCCCGTAATTATTGGTTATGATATTGTAAATGAACCTATTGCTCATTATTTTAATGATGAACTTCCCTATTTAAACCATCAACTATTTTTACTATATAAACGTATTATTACCGAAATCCGTGCAGTGGATAAAGAACACACTATTTTTCTGAATGGCTCCAATTGGAGCGGAAATTTTGATGTTTTTGAAGAAATTACAGATGATAATGTGGTGTACGAATTTCATAAATATTGGTTTGAAGTAAATCAGGAAGCGATACAAGAATATCTCGATTTTAGAGACAAACATCAAGTTCCAATCTATATTGGCGAAACAGGTGAAAATACGGATGAATGGGTAAAAGATTTTAGAATTTTGCTAGATAAATATGAGATTGGTTGGGCTTTTTGGCCCTATAAAAAAATGAATAACACCAAAGGAATTATGAATTTTAATGAGCCGAAAGATTATCATTTGGTTACTAAATATGCCGATAGCGATCGTTCTACTTATGCTAAAATGAGAGAAAATCGCCCAGATATTATTAAAATTCAAATAGCACTGAATGCTTATTTAAAAAATAGCCTTTATAAAAATAATTACTCCAACAAAGGATATGTAAAAGCCTTAAATTTTAAAGTTGATTAAAATATCTTTGGTTGAAATAAATAAACTCTTACAAATGAAAAAATTATTTTTATCCATTTTACTTGGTGTTTTTTTAATAATTGTTGGCGGCTGAAAAAGATGAAATTGAAGTTCATATAGACAAAAATCCTCAAAATCTGCTAAAATAATGGTTTTATTACAGCAAATAATGAACATTCCAAATTATAAATATCAAAGATTATATACCTTTAACTTCTCAAAAATTAAGACCTAAATTAGTAACTCATGAAAATTCAAAAAAACATTTTATTCCTATTTTTATTTATTTCAATAAATACGTTTGCACAAGAATATCAAAATATATGGCAAACCGAAATTGATGCGTTCGACAAATTAGATGGAAACAAAGCCTTACAAGATGGAATTCTTTTTACAGGAAGTTCGTCCATTAGAATGTGGAAAGATCCTGCCAAAGATTTTAACAATCCGAAAATTTTAAACAGGGGTTTTGGCGGTTCTCAAATTATAGATTTAATAGAGAATTTTGATCGGGTAATTCTAAAATACCATCCTAATAAAATTGTCATTTATTCTGGTGATAATGATGTGTATGCAGGGAAATCTGCCGAAATTGTTTTTGGGGATTTTTGCACGTTATATGGCATGATTAAAGCAAAATTGCCAAATGCCGAAGTTTATTATATCGCTATAAAACCAAGTTTAAACCGTTGGGCAAAAGTGATAGAAATGCAAAAAGCAAACACTATGATTAACGAGTATCTAAATACAAAATCCAACGCTGCTTTTGTGGATATTTTTTCGCCTATGATTGATTTAAATGGAAAACCAAGCAAAAAATGGTTTCTGGAAGATGGCTTGCACATGGCTGATGAAGGCTACCAATTATGGACAAAAATTTTGGCACCGTATATTAAATAACTTAACATTATTCAGACATTGACAACCTTTAGAATTTGACTTCTTAATTATTGTTGTTCGATAAAAATTCATAAAAAATGATTTATCTCAATCAAAATGGAACAGGTCGCCTCGATGGGGCTTGCTTTTGGGTAAAATCTATTTTCTACAAATAGGTTGTCCCGCTGGGACTAAAATAGCTTTGTATGAACTAAATGTTTGTAAAAACATAAAATAATTTAGTAATTAAAGCTCCTTTGGGGAAACCTTTTTGTATTAAATATTTAATCGGACAACAATGCTTCTTAATATCTAATATTTAACGGTTTTGTATTTTGTACTAAGATTTGTGCGACATAAAAATCGGAGATTTTTCTGCCAGCAATATTATTATTGGATGTTTGTCGGTTTGTACTAAATCCGATTTGAGCATAAATTTTATACATTATTACCTGCTGGGTTTTTTCATATACTTAATAATTATCTATGTGTCAAACTGTATTTCAGAGAGTTTTTTTTGTCATTAAATTCTGGTAAACTGTTAAATTTCTCGGCATAGATTGCAAAACAATCATATTCAAATTTTGCAACCTCTCCCATAATTCTTAAATCTTTCGGAGAATTTGATTTAACATTGCATTCAAACGAGCAAACAGAAACGTATAATTTTTTCACAAGGTCAGAATAAATTTCATATTTAAATCTAAATCTGTCAGCTCCACCGTGTCCAGTCTTTCCGATAACAGTATTGTCGAACTGTTTTAAACGACCTTTTAATCCATTTACAGAATTTGTCATACCAATATAATTAATTTCTGAAATCCATTTAAAATTTTGCTGTGATAAGTCAATATCTGAAATTGCAATACAATATATTCCAGGGAATTTAATTCCTTCTAAAGAATTTCTATTTTCCCAATTTGTCCATTCTGTAAATTTGTTTTCTTTCATAAATTTTTTTCTTATCGCCTTGCAGGTAACTTCTTAATATCTAATATCTAATATCTAATATTTAACTCATAACTCATTTTCCTCCTCCTTTTCTTTAAATGTTATTACCGCTACGCTTAATCCGTAAATAAAGCCGGGAAATGCGACTCTCATTGCCGAATGGTTGATGGTTAAAAACCAAAATATTAAAAATGAGCCCAAAAAGGCACGTGCCAAGTAGGGCTGTTTAAACATGTGCCGAATTGGAACCGTTATCAGTAAAAAAAGTGCTACAATGCCTATAAGTCCATGCTCAGCAATTAACCTGCTCATTTCATTGTGTGAAGCTGCCTGAATTTCCAGCTCCTCCAATCTGTAATACTTTCCTCCACCAACGCCAACACCAAAAAATGGATGTTCTAAAAAAGCACTCATTTCACTTGCCAATAAAGTGGCTCTTCCCGTGGTAATGTCAGCTTTTTCCCTTCCAGCAGCATTCTTGTTGGCATACCTATTTTCAAGCATTCCGCCGGTTGCATTTGAGGTATAAACAAATAAAGCAAAACCAAACATAGCCACCAATCCAGAATATTTAGCTAAATTCAAAATCTTATTTTCTCTAGATATGATATAATAATAGGTAAACGCTCCAATTGCCAAAAATGCTGTAATCATTCCACCTCTTGAAAGTGTGATTAAACCTCTATAAATAATATAGGTAAATAAAAACATATCGATACTGAAAAAAGCGAAAATACGCCGTTTTAAAAATAGATGTGCCGCAACAATAAAAACGCCCACTCCAAGAATAGTGGCTACCTGATTTGGTCCATAACCTCCTGAAGCCTCAAAACTGGCACTTCCACCAAAACTAATATCACTAATATCTGGGGTTTTTAAATATAAGAAGCTAGTCATAGAAATGATAGGCAATGCCATAAAAAACAGCATGTCCATCAAGGCTAAAAGCGACAAAGGTCGCTTATAAAAATAGATGGCGGATACCCCCAACAATATAGGACCGCTCAAATTAAATGCAATGGCTTTTCTAATGGATTCATTAAACGGAATATCCACAAAGGCAATTCCTATCAGCAACAACAGGATGTAAATGAGATAACTCAAGGAAATTGGGTGATTTCGTTTTTCAACCACCAATCCCACGAAAAGAAAAATCAATACGGCATATTTTGGCAATTCGTAAAAAATCATTCCACCGGCCATTCTAAAAAGCACTTCTGCCCCTACTAGATAAGCACTCCAGTATATAGCTTCATTGTTTTCATTTTTATTTTTGATGATATACAACACGCCAAAAAACAGGATTAGCAGCGAGTATGCTTTCGCAATTAAGCCTGAAAGAAACAGCACACCTAACACAAGGTGAAAAACGGCTAAAACCAAACGTTTGTGTTTTGAAAGGCTATTCAAAATGATATATAGAAATTAATTGGGTAAGGTACGTGTTTTTCCCATAATTTAAAACCGTATTTTTATACAAGTTTTCTCCAAATACTTTTCGTTGTTTGTCATTTTCAATCAGAAAAAGGATTCCCTCAGCCATTTTATTTTCGTTATTTGGTAAAACCACCATGCCACTTTCAAGGTTGGTAACCACCGTTCCGCATTCCCCCACATCGGTTACAACAACAGGTAATTTCGATAACCCGTACTCTAGTAATGCAACAGGCAAACCCTCAGAATTTGAACCCAATACCCCTATCGTGGCCTGTTTTAAAATAGCTTTTGTATCTGCACAACTGCCATACAAAAAAACATGGTTATTTAAATTTTGTTGCTTTATATATGATTTTATGGCTTCGGAATAGGTATCCTTAAAATCTAAGCCCACCAAATGCAAAGTCCAATCTGTATGTTTCCCCTGCACTATTTTAAATGCTTTCAATAGGTTTAAATGATCCTTTTGAGGCCTTAAATTAGCCAGGCATACTATGCGTTTTTCGTTCACCCCTTTCAATTTGGTGGATTTAGGAATCTCTATATTAAATGATGCGAAATTCGGCAAATATTTATAATGTTTTGCGTTTAGATTTTGCTGTGCCCAATGGTGCAGATTATTATTTACGGAAATGACCGTTTTAAAAGTTCTAGATATAAAAACTAAAGGAAATTTTTTTCGCGCTCTTAAATTTTCACTATTCCCATAATGGTCGTGCCAAATGATATGTATTTTTGGAAGCCATAATTTAACCAAAAAAGCTGTAAAATAAGAAGTCGCATGCGCATGAATCGTGTTAATTTCGTTATATTTTATATAGCGAACTAATTTTTGTATGGCATTGAAGTCCAGTGATTTTTTTTTATTTATAAACAAATAGCGCACCTTTAACCCTAATTTGACCTTTAACCCCCCTTCCTTCCTTGTAGCGCATAAATGGGAAATTATCCCTTTTTCCGCCAATGCATTGGCAATGTTTACCGCCATCATTTCAGCACCTCCAGGGCTTAAGGAATCTATGAGTTGTATGACTTTTATTTGTTTGATAGTTGTTTATTTAATTGTGTAATCGTTTAACTGTTGCGTTGTTTACTGAATAACCGCCAGCTGCAACTGAAAACTTTTACAAATCGTGTAATTGCTTCATTGGCTAATTGATTTTCAAATTTACTGTTTATGAAGTAAAAACAATGTTCGGATTTATTTTATTTTTTATTTCAATTATATAGCTTTAAAATCCGATTCCCTATTATATCGGATTTAGTCCTGATATATAGCTAAATCAGATTAGAAGCCGAAAATTGATTAATAATTTATGGCATTTATTTAGGTGGAGGTTACATAGAAATGTATGAATAATGTAAGTTTTATTTTTAATTGTGTAACAAATTCACTAAATTAGATGGTTAATTTTGTACTCTTAATAAATCATTATCAATTAATTAATAAAACGAAATAAAATGAAAAAAAGAAATTTATTTTTAGGATTGGCATTAGTGTCTTTGGTATTTACATCTTGTAAAGATGAAAAAGTAACAGCAGCTGAGAAATCAGTAGATACTTATGTTGTGTATGTTGATTCAATAGGAAATATTGAAGCAGCAGAAGTTAAAGCAAATTGGCAAGCAATTGATGATGCTTACCAAATAAAAGTTGCCGATGCTGATATGGCTTTGGAAAATTTAAAGGAAAGAGAAAAAGCACAGGAAAGAATTGATGCAAGCAAGGCTAAATATGCAGCTTTACAAGCACAAATTGAAGCAGATAGGCAAGCTGAAGCTATGGCAAACTCAAAACAATTATTGAGAAGTTCATTATTTGGTGAAGGAAAAATTGGCGATGACATGAATTTTGGTTGGGTAAACAAGGACAATATTCTTTCAGTTTATGATAAATTTGTAAACACTGTTGTAGATAACAAAGACAGTTATTCTCGTGAAGATTGGGATAAAATTAAATTAATGTATGAAGCTCTTGACAGTAGAAAAAATACTGTGGAAAATGAAGGGCTTACTTCAGCTGACAACAGAAAAATTGCCGGTTTAAAATTAAAATTTGCCCCAGTTTATGCATTAAATAGAATAGGGTCAAAAACTGAAGAAATGAAAGAAGCAAAAAATTAAGTAACTTTTTGGTTGATTAATGTAAAAAATGGCAGTCGGAAATGGCTGTCATTTTTTTGTAATTAATTGAAGCATATTTTAATACCAATTAAATGTTTAAATGTTGGATTAAAAATTCAAATTGTTTTTAATCTGAATAGGAAGAAGAATTTAGCATATCCTTAATTATGGTTATTTTTTAATGACGACATAAGAGTTAACCTGCCTAGCCGACAGATAGGAAAGAAACAAATTTTATGTGATATTTGAATGCTTAAATGGTATGAAACAAAAACTTTTAGCGATAGTTTCCTTGGCAACTTTCCCTACTCCTTCTCCACTGCAAGTAATGATTGGCATGGAATTCAATAATGAAAATTTTTTTGAACATTTTTCTAGGATATTGGCTTCTATATTATTTTTAACCCTTAATTCGCATGAATAATTAAATATCATTGTTGTCCGATAAAAATTCATAAAAAATGATTTATCTCAATCTAAATGGAACTTTATAAACAGGTCGCCCCGATAGGCTTGATTTACATAAAAATCTATTTTCCTACAAATAGGTCGTCCCTCTGGGACTGAAACAGCTCCGTAGGAGCTAAATATTTGTAGAAAAATGAAACGAACCATAACAAATTTTGATACACAGCAGAATGATTAATGGCGAACTGCATCTGTACCAACAAAAAAATAAAAATTAAACAGATGAAAAATTTCAATCATTTAGCCCCATCAGGAGCGGTCTGTTTGTTTTGAAAAATTTAACCAGACAATAATAATTAAAAATGAATACTTAAAAAATTTAAGACAAGTAATTACACGATTTCGCAACCTGAGCCAAAAAGAAGCAAATAAACAAATGCTCACAAATAAACGGTTACCACAATTGAATGATAAACAAATTAATCTACCCTAATTATTTTAGCACCAATGGCTTGTAAACGTTCATCAATATTTTGATATCCTCGGTCAATTTGTTCAATGTTTTGGATGGTACTGGTGCCTTCAGCAGAAAGTGCTGCTATCAGCAATGAAATTCCAGCCCTAATATCAGGGGATGCCATAGTGGTACCTTTTAAACAAAACTCATGATTCATACCAATAACGGTGGCTCTATGTGGATCGCAAAGGATTACTTTTGCGCCCATATCAATTAATTTATCGACAAAGAATAAACGACTCTCAAACATCTTTTGATGAATCAGCACGCTTCCTTTTGCTTGTGTGGCAACAACTAAAATAATACTCAATAAATCGGGGGTAAAACCAGGCCAAGGTGCATCTGAAATCGTTAAAATTGACCCATCAATAAAGTTTTGAATTTCATAATTGTCTTGTTGTGGTATAAAAATATCATCTCCTCTTTTTTCTAATTTAATTCCCAGTTTTTGAAAAACGCGAGGTATTAAACCCAAATCATTCCAGCTAACATCTTTAATGGTTAAAGAAGATCTCGACATTGCCGCCATACCAATCAAGCTGCCGATTTCAATCATGTCGGGCAGAATTCTATGAGAACAACCTCCTAATTTTTTAACACCTTTTATGTGCAATAAATTAGAACCAATGCCTTCAATTTTCGCTCCCATATTATTCAACATTTTACACAATTGCTGTACATAAGGTTCGCAAGCAGCATTGTAAATTGTGGTAATTCCTTTGGCCATTACGGCTGCCATCACAATATTTGCGGTTCCTGTAACTGAAGCTTCATCCAACAACATATTTGTTCCAGTAAGCTGTTTGGCTTCCACACCATAAAAACGTTCATCTTTATTGTATCTAAATGTGGCACCTAATTGAATAAATCCTTCGAAATGTGTGTCTAACCTACGTCTTCCAATTTTGTCACCTCCTGGACGAGGAATATATCCCTTCCCAAATCGCGCCAATAAAGGACCCACAATCATAATTGAACCACGTAAAGAACTTCCTTCAACCTTGAATTTTTCTGATTCTAAATATTTTAAATCCAATTCATCCGCCTGAAAGGAGTAAGTATCTGGACTAATCCTATCCACTTTTACACCAAACTCACTTAATATATAAATCAATTTATTAACATCCCTAATATCTGGAATATTGCTTATTGTCACTTTTTCAGGAGTTAGCAAAACGGCACATATTACTTGAAGTGCTTCGTTTTTAGCTCCTTGAGGCGTAATACTTCCGCTTAATTTATGACCTCCTTCTATAACAAATTTTGCCATTATACTTGGTAGATAAATTGGTTTATTGCTTCTTTTTCAAAGTTTTGGTTTTGCCCGCTGGCTTCCTTTTTTTCATCAGTTCCTTCACTTCCGATAAAGGTTCATTTTTACCTTCTAAATCAATTTTTCCTTTGGACAAATCGAGTAGATGATTGTAAATTATATGATCATCAACGGTATCTTTATTCCAGTTTAAATAACATTTTTTCATGTGGTTGGCAATGGCAAAATATAAAGCTTCACGCGCCTCTCCTTCTTCCCAAGTTAAGGCCACATCAATCATCGTTTGAATGTTATTGCCATAAAATCGGTATTTTGAATCGTATTTCGGATAAGCCAACCCTTCTGGTTTTGCCGCCAATTCTTCTTTTTCTGGCTTTGGATAAGGAGAATCTGCTTCCAATTTAAAATCGGACATGATAAATAGCTGATCCCATAATTTATGCTTAAAATCAGGCACATCACGCAAATGAGGCTGTAAATTTCCCATAACATCAACAATAGCTTTTGCCATTTTGTTACGTTCTTCAGCATCTTCAATCGACACACAATTGTCAATCAATTTCTGGACGTGTCTGCCGTATTCTGGGATAATTAAATGGGGTCTTTCTGAATTGTATTCTAAATTAAATTCCATGAATCTGTTATTTCTATAATATTTTTTGCAAATTACAATATAAAATTTGGTTTTACAATGTGTATTTAAGCTATAATTACAAGCTTTGCAAATTGTAACAACAATTTTTTAACACCAACTGAGGTAAATTTTATTTCGGCTTTTTGACTGGCACCATAACCTTCTAAACTGAGCACTTCGCCTTTTCCAAACTTTGCATGCTCAACAAAGGTTCCCACAATAATATTGTCATCAAATAAATTTGCGGAGGAAGCCATAGAAGCATCTACTTTTTTAAAATTTGCTGGACTTTTTAATTCGATTGGAGGTTGTATCATTTTCTTGGTTGGCGTACGCTGTATCGGTTTTTTAAATCTAATTTTATCTTGTGGAATGTCGCCAAAAATATCCTCATCAACAAAAGGATTTTGTTTGAGCGGCGGTGTTTTTTGTGTTAAATGTTCTAAAAAAGCATCATCAATTTCTTCTAAAAATCGACTTGGCTCACAATCTACCAATTTTCCCCAGCGATATCTGGTTTGAGCATAACTTAAATAGGCTTGTTTTTCGGCTCGTGTTAAGGCAACATAAAACAAACGGCGTTCTTCTTCCAGTTCACTTCTAGTATTCATGCTCATGGCCGAAGGAAATAAATTTTCTTCTAACCCAACTACGTAAACAAACGGGAACTCCAATCCTTTTGCCAAATGAATGGTCATTAATGAAACGCTTGGCTTATCATCTTTTGCTTTCTTGTCCAAATCGGAAGCCAAAGCAGCATCTTCCAAGAAAAAGGCCAAAGAATCATCTTCTTCCTTTTCTTTTTGTTCCTCCGTAAAGTTTTTGATTGCATTTAACAGCTCTTGTATATTTTCAACCCTGCTGACACCTTCTGGTGTGCCTTCACTTTCCAAATCCTGAATTAATTGCGTTTTTTGAACCACAAATTCGGCAATCTCAAAAGCATTTTTAGTTTGCGATTCAATTTGAAAATGCTGCATCATGGTCACAAAGTTTGAAAGCCTTCTTTTTGTTCCCGAATTAAGGTTCATATCAAAAGTGCTGAGATTCATCAACAACTCAAAAATTGATATTTTATAGTGATTGGCTGCTACCGAAAGTTTGTCTAATGTGGTATCGCCAATACCTCGGGCGGGATAATTAATAATTCTTTTTAGTGCTTCTTCATCAGTAGGATTTACCAGCAATCTCAAATATGCCAAGGTATCTTTAATTTCTTTTCGCTGGTAAAACGACAAGCCTCCATAAATGACATAATCTATATTTTTTTCTCGAAGTGCATCTTCAATAGCTCTGGATTGGGCATTTGTTCGATATAATACAGCGAAGTCAGAATTTTTCATCTGCAAATTCATGGCATTGTCAAAAATTGAATTTGCAATAAACCTACCCTCTTGAACTTCAGTAATGGTGCGCATTACTTTTATTTTTGCTCCTTCGCTATTTTCAGTCCAAATTTGTTTGTCGAGTTTGGTTTTATTTTTTTCAATAACGCTATTGGCAGCTTCAACAATATTTTTTGTGGAACGGTAATTTTGCTCCAGCTTAAAAATAGCCACATTGTCGTAATCGCGTTGAAAATTTAAAATATTTTGAATATTTGCACCACGAAAAGCATAAATACTTTGCGAATCATCACCCACTACGCAAATATTCTGAAACCTGTCGGCCAAAGCCTTTACAATTAAATATTGAGAGTGGTTGGTATCTTGATACTCATCGACCAAAATATATTTAAACCGATCTTGATATTTTGCCAAAACCTCTGGAAATCTGGTTAATAGTTCGTTGGTTCTCAATAATAAATCATCAAAATCCATGGCACCTGCCTTAAAACATCGATCAACATATTCCTGATATATTTTTCCCATTTCCGGGCGTTGTGCCATTTTATCGGCTTCTAATAAATCGGGATCATTATAGTATGCTTTAACCGTAATTAGGCTATTTTTAAAGGAAGAAATCCGACTCAGCACCTGTTTTGGCTTGTACCGATCTTTGTCCAATTGCATTTCCTTGATTATAGAAGAAAGCAATCTTACGGAATCTTGTGTGTCGTAAATAGTAAAATTAGTTGGAAATCCCAATTTGTCTGCTTCTGAACGTAAAATTCGCGCAAAAACAGAGTGAAAAGTTCCCATCCATAAATTTTTGGCTTCAGAAACACCTACAACTGTTGCAATACGGTTTTTCATTTCGCGTGCTGCTTTGTTGGTAAAAGTTAATGCCAAAATATTGAAAGGATCAACACGCTGATTCATTAGATGGGCAATTCTATAGGTTAAAACACGCGTTTTACCTGAGCCGGCGCCAGCAATAATAATCATTGCACCTTCTTTATGCAATACGGCGGCTTTTTGCGATTCGTTAAGATTTTTTAAGTAGTCAGTCACGGGAATTCTTTAAAAACAAAAGTACCATTCCAAATTTAGTTAGGCAATTAATTTATCATAATGTTTGTTTTTATTGAAGAAAGAAGTCGGAAGTCGGAAGTCGGAAGTCCGAAGACGGAAGACGGAAGACCGAAGACGGAAGACGGAAGACGGAAGACAGAAGTCGGAAGTCCGAATACAGAAGACAGAAGTTGGAAGTTTTAGGCATTCTCGTTGCTCTATTGGTTATTCCCCTAATATTCGCTTCCAAATTAATTAGTTCTTATTTTTTTTGAAAACTGGTTTATATAAACTACCAACAAGCCAATTACCATCAAAAAACTAAAAATTAATAGAAATAAACTGAAATTTTTAATGGCATTAAGTCGAAACAAAAATAAAAACCCCTGTAAAAACAACAGCAATTCAGTAATAAAGACTCCTGTTAAAAATAGCAATATTCCAACTTTTGAAGTTGGTTTATGAAGGTTAATTTTCCCCAATTGATCTACTATTAAAAACAAAAAGACACTTAAAAATCCCAATGTGAATAAATGTAGATAGCCAATTATAAAAAATGGTTTTAAAGCCAAGGATTTTTCAACGATATAAGGAAATGCAGATAAAATTTGGCTGATAATTTTCAAACTATAGGAAATCAACCCAAATATGAGCAGTGATTTTGAAATAAAACTCCATTTAATTTGCAAAAATGCCTGACGCATAATTTTTAACAAAAATACCAATGAAATTAATTGCAATACGGAAGCCACAAAACCTATAACATAAAATAATGAAAAATCGGAACTCCACAAAATAGATAAGGTATAAGCTGGAATACAGGCAATATTTAAAAATATGAAAAAACCATTTTGCAGTTTTTCCGAAATTACAATTTGCTGATTTTCAAAAATTTTAAACAACAATCCAAACAAAGCAAAAACAAAAAATCCATTGTACAAAAAGTGAAGATAAAAATAGATGGTATTATGGTACAAATCTGTTTTTCCTTGTGTTGTAATCACAAAAGCCAAAAACCAAGTGGCCAAACTTGAAAGTAAATAATAGTAAATTCCGTATCTAATTAACTTGGCTGAAGTATTATTTCCTTGTAAATCTTTTAAAATCCTAAAGGACAATACATAAGAAGTAAGTCCAAAAACAGCAAGCAATACAATGGAAAATGCTTTATAGCCGCCTAAAGGAAAACTAATTAACATTAAAGAAATAGCGACCAACAAAATTCCTATGGTTATTTTATAGACTTTCTTCTGTTTATTTTCCTCTGAAACAAAATAATAAATAATTACACCGATGGCTACAAGGTATCCCCAACCCAAAAATGCCACATGAGAATGGCTCTGCAGTAAATTTTGATAAGGAATAAATTTTGTGGGAAACGCAAAGTTCCACCGCATCAACAATCCATACAAAGAGGATAAAATAAACAAGGTTAATGCGTATAAATAAAGAAACCTGCTTTTTTTGTTTACTAACATTTAATAAAATTTTTCCTACAAATAAACAAGAAATTTATCAAACCTCTTACATAATATAACAAAAAAAGACTGCCTTTTCAGGACAGTCTCTTTCAAACTAATTAACCAAATATTTATTTACTGATTTATTTACTGAATGTATAAGTAAGGCCTAACATAACCATACTTGTGGTCATTTCATATCCAACTTTTGTTCCTGCCACTGCTCCATAAGGATTTGATGGTGTAATTTGCATTGGATCTAACATTTCACCTTCAGTTTTACCTCCGCTAGTGCCATAATGAAACACTCCATTTAACTTAAAGTTATCACTAATAGGGTAACTTGTTCCAAATTGGAATGCGTTTTCAATAACTGCAGTTGCAGGAATTGAGAAAAATGCCAATTCATCGTCAATAGGATTACCGCTATAAGTATAACCAATTCTTAAAGGTAATTTTTCAATGCCTTTATATTGAAGACCAACTGAAATAATGCTAATATTTTTCCATCCAAAGCCTTCAACAGAACCAGTTGGGAAACCATTATCTCCTATCGTCCACCCTTTATCTTCAAAGCCAGCAGTATTTTCATAATCCACATATCTATAATCAATTGCAAAATCAATGTCACCTTTTGAATAACCTACACCAAAGGATAAAATTGCTGGGTAATCCATATTAAATGAATTATCAGGTGCAGCAGAGCCATCTAAATAAGTGTTTTTAAATTCTAAATCTTCGAATTTTTGCGTTGTTTTATAAGAAGCCCCTAATTTAAATCCGCTTGGTGAATTATAAAATATTCCAAATTGTGCTCCGAAACCTATTGCAGAAGCGTTATCACTTGTAGGATAACCTTTTCCTGTCCCTCCCATTTCAACAGGAAAATCAGGATTTGCTGTTGGGTTTGGTGCCAATTCCAACGCTGCATAGTTAATTGTTGGCTGCACGCCGATTGACAATTCATTGGTTAGTTCATAAGCCCAGGCAAATCCTACTTGCAATAACATATAATCAGATTCAATGTGTCCAAAACCACCTGCTTGTTGTGGATAATTTATAGGGTTTGAATTTGTTGTTGGGTTAAAATCAGGACTCATTGGATTATTTGCCTCCTCTGGAAAAGTAACCCCAAAACCACTAATTCCAAAGGCAGACACTCCAAAAGTATGTTTGCTTCCCTCTTTTCCATAAACATAAGCTAAAGCTGGCATTATGGAAGTTCCTCTATCATCTTTAGTAATACCAGATACCGCAGGAGAACCAGGGCCCATCATTCCTGCTGGTAAGCTTGAACTTAATTCAGGCGATGAAAAGAAGGCACCAATGTCAAGATTTATTATTTTACTGTCAAAAACAGAAATTGCTGCTGGATTCCACTGTAACGCGCCGCTAATGTCTAAAGGTTGGGCTGTTGCAGCACCACCCATGGACATGTTTACTGAACCCACTCCCTGCATAATATGCCCTGCTTGGGCAAAGGTTGCAGTTGTTAAAAGCACGAATGCCAATCTTAATAATTTTTGCATAATTTTGATTTTAATTTTTAATTTAATGATCTTTTTTAATGAAACTTTTGTTACGTCACTGTGTAACATTTGTTACCTGTTGATTTATAGATATTTATATAACATTTAACAAATTTAAAACCTATGCAAAGTAATTATACTGACTTTTATCAGTAAATATTATTTATTTAAAAATACATCCACTAATTTTACAAATATTTATAAAAACTATGGAATACTCTAAAATTGTCGAATTGTTAAGCTATACAATTCCTTCTATTGTTACAGGTATTGTTGCTTATTATTTTTTTCTTGCTCATACCAATAATGAAGAAAGAAAAATGAGATTATCACTTTTAAGGGAAAATCAAAAACAGTCGTTGCCGATTAAATTGCAGGCCTATGAGAGAATGGCTTTGTTTTTAGAACGCATAAATCCATCAAAACTGGTATTAAGAATTACTTCTGTCAACAATGATATAAATGCCTATAGCCAAAGTCTTATCAACACTATCGAACAGGAATTTGAGCATAATCTGACCCAGCAAATCTATATCTCAGAAAAGTGTTGGAGTGTTATTATGGCCGCAAAAAATACCACAATCCTTATCATACAAAAAGCGGGAGAAGAAGAACCAGTTAACAATGTCCAGGAATTAAGGGAAGCTATTATTAAAAGAATTCTAAATAGTTCAGCACCATCAACCACGGCATTGGCTTTTATTAAGGAGGAAGTTAGAAACTTAATTTAAAAAAATACTGTTAGAAAGAGCATAAAAAAACCCTCATTTAAATTAAATGAGGGTTTTTAGCTTAAAGAGTTAATCTCTTTTTGCTTTCTTATCTCTTTTTGCTTCTTTTTTTTCTTTTGCCGATTTAAGCGGTTCTTTTTTGACGTTTTTTTTCGCGTCTTGACTTTTTGCCATAATGATATGTATTAAGTGTTTATTTTAAATTTTTAATTAAGTAAATATAAAGAATATTTTTGATTTGTGTGATAAAAAAACCAAAGAAAATGACTGGCAATATCTCCAAGATATTGCAAATAAAAAAACCGCAAAAGCGGTTTTTAAATCTATTTTTTAAAATATTAATTATTATTTGGCAATATTTACAGATCTTGTTTCCCTTATTACAGTTACACGAACTTGGCCTGGATAAGTCATATCATTTTGAATTTTTTGAGAAATGTTAAAAGAAAGTTCTGCTGCTTTAGCGTCAGAAACTTTTTCACTTTCAACAATCACACGCAATTCCCTTCCTGCCTGAATTGCATAAGCTTTTTGAACACCTGTAAATCCGAAGGCAATATCTTCCAAATCTTTTAAACGTTGGATGTACGAATCTAAAATTTGACGACGTGCGCCTGGTCTTGCACCTGAAATAGCATCACAAACTTGCACAATAGGCGCAATCAATGTTTTCATTTCAATTTCATCATGGTGTGCCCCTATCGCATTGCAAATTTCAGCACTTTCATTATATTTTTCTGCCCACTGCATTCCTAATAATGCATGTGGCAATTCACCTTCCAATTCTGGTACTTTTCCAATATCATGCAATAAACCAGCTCTTTTGGCCAATTTGGCGTTTAAACCTAATTCCGCAGCCATCAAACCACACAAGTTGGCAACTTCACGTGAATGTTGCAGTAAATTTTGACCGTAAGATGAACGATATTTCATACGCCCAACGGTTTTGATAAGTTCAGGATGCAATCCGTGAATACCCAGATCTATCACCGTACGTTTCCCAATTTCAATAATTTCTTGCTGAATTTGTTTTTCCGTCTTTTTTACAACTTCTTCAATACGCGCTGGATGAATTCGTCCGTCTGTAACCAAATTGTGCAAAGCCAATCGTGCTATTTCTCTTCGCACTGGATCAAAACAAGATAAAATAATGGCTT
>JAQVGD010000146.1 GCA_028696945.1 Lutibacter sp. | reverse complement strand
GAACAAAAAAAATATGAGAATGCCATAAAAGCTTATCGCATTTTAATTTTGAAATATCCAGAAAAAAGTGGTTTCTTTGCAGACCGAATTAAAGCAATAAAAAATTTACAAAAAAATAAGTCATGACATATACATTATTTTTAATTCTTATTATGATAGTAGCATTTTTGCTCATATTAATTATTATGGTGCAAAATCCAAAAGGTGGAGGATTATCATCTTCTTTTGGTGGTGGCGGAACTCAATCTTTAGGTGGCGTTCAAAACACAACAAACTTTTTAGATAAAAGTACTTGGACACTTTCAATTGTATTGCTTGCCTTAATTTTATTGTCAAATTTTGCTGCGCCTAAGGCAAATGTTGTTGACACAAAATCAGAAATTCAAAACACGCTTGAAAACCGTGAAGTTCAGGATGCACCAGCACAACCAGCAACTTCAACACCTTTTACGCAAGATACAGCTCAATAGAAATTATTGAAAAATAAATCCTTAAAAATGCCAATGTGAATGACACGTTGGCATTTTTATTTTCATATTTACCCTTTAATAACACATTTGTCAGTTTTATTGAATTGGCACAATTTTGGAATCTTAATTCAAAGAATTAATAATTTTTTTTTAAAATCAATTAGAAATGAGTAAAATTAACATTAAACCATTAGCAGATAGAGTTTTAGTAAAACCTCTTCCAGCTGAAAAAACAACTGCTTCTGGACTTATAATTCCAGATTCAGCCAAAGAAAAACAACAAAAAGGAACTGTCATGGCAATTGGTACTGGATTAAAAGACGAACCAATGACAGTAAAAGTTGACGATATCGTATTGTTCGGCAAATACGCAGGCACTGAGCTTGTTGTGGATGGAACAGAATATCTTATGATGAGAGAAAGCGATATTTTAGCAATTGTTTAAAAAAAGTTAGAAAAAAATTGCTTAAAATTTAAAATTAAAAAAATAATAAAATGGCAAAACAAATAATTTTTGATATTGAAGCGCGCGACGGATTAAAACGTGGCGTTGATGCATTGGCGAATGCCGTAAAAGTAACTTTGGGTCCAAGAGGAAGAAATGTTGTTATTGGAAAATCATTCGGCGGACCTGTAATCACTAAGGATGGTGTAAGTGTCGCAAAAGAAATCGAATTGGAAGATCCAATTGAAAACATGGGTGCTCAAATGGTAAAAGAAGTTGCCTCAAGAACTAGTGACCTAGCCGGCGACGGAACAACAACCGCTACTGTTTTGGCACAAGCCATTGTAAAAGAAGGTCTTAAAAATGTGGCTGCAGGCGCAAATCCACTAGATTTAAAACGCGGAATTGATAAAGCGGTTGCGGCTATTGTTGAAGATTTGAAAAAACAATCGCAAGAAGTTGGCAACAATTCCGATAAAATTAAACAAGTTGCTTCAATTTCAGCAAATAATGATGATACCATTGGGGAATTAATTGCCCAAGCTTTTAAAAAAGTGGGTAAAGAAGGTGTTATCACTGTTGAAGAGGCCAAAGGAACTTCAACTTATGTTGATATCGTTGAAGGAATGCAATTTGACAGAGGATACCTTTCTCCTTATTTTGTTACAAATGCAGAAAAAATGTTGACAGATTTAGAAAATCCATACATTCTTTTATTTGAAAAGAAAATAACAAATTTAAAAGATTTACTGCCAATATTAGAGCCAGTTGCACAAAGTGGTAAACCATTATTAATTATTGCTGAAGATGTGGAAGGTGAGGCTTTGGCAACTTTGGTAATGAATAAATTAAGAGGTGCACTAAAAATTGCCGCCGTAAAAGCACCAGGTTTCGGTGACAGAAGAAAAGCAATGCTAGAAGATATTGCAGTTTTAACTGGAGGCACCGTAATTTCTGAAGAAAGAGGACTGACTTTAGAAAATACAACTATTGATATGCTGGGTACTGCAGAAAGAATTACCATTGATAAAGACAATACAACCATTGTAAACGGAGCTGGAGATGCAACTGACATTAAATCAAGGGTTGCACAAATTAAAGCACAAATTGAAACGACCACATCAGATTACGACAAAGAAAAACTACAAGAACGTTTGGCTAAATTGGCTGGAGGTGTAGCGGTATTGTATGTTGGTGCTGCAAGTGAAGTTGAAATGAAAGAAAAGAAAGACCGGGTTGATGATGCTTTACACGCAACTCGTGCTGCTGTTGAAGAAGGTATTGTTGCCGGTGGCGGTGTTGCCTTAGTTAGAACTAAAGAAGTACTAAAATCATTAACTACTGAGAATTTAGACGAATTGACAGGAATCAGAATTTTAGACAGGGCAATTGAAGAGCCATTACGCCAAATAGTTGAAAATGCAGGTGGTGAAGGTTCTGTGGTTGTTGCAAAAGTTATTGAAGGAAAAGGTGACTTTGGCTACAATGCTAAAACCGACGAATATACCAAAATGTTTAAAGCTGGTATTATCGACCCAACCAAAGTGACGAGAATTGCATTGGAAAATGCTGCATCTGTTGCAGGTATGATCTTAACAACAGCTTGTACTTTGGTAGAAATTAAAGAAGAATCAGCTGGCGCAATGCCTCCGATGGGTGGCGGAATGCCAGGTATGATGTAATTATTAATGCATTTATTTATATAAAAAGCCTGCTTAATTTTCATTAAGCAGGCTTTTTACTTTCAGATAAATTGTAGAATTTATGCTTTGCAGGAACATTTTCCCTGTCTCACATTTTGTACATTCCTTCGCCGCAACATTTGTTTTACAAGTACATTTTGCTACTTCACATTTACATGCTTGCTCCTCTGGCGATACATTTACATCCTTTAACGTGTTCTGTTTCTAAAATTATTGCTCTTTTGCTTTTAAATCCATTTTGCATACAGGACAAGAGCCTGCTACCTCATAGGTTTTTCCTTTCTCGCAATCCATTGGACATTGATAAAGATTTGAAGCCATTTCATCTTTGGAATGGTCATGGTTGTCATGATTTTCTATGTTAACTTCTTCCTTAACTTCTTCTTTTTTAGTTTCCCCACAAGCAGTATATAATACGGCTAAAGAAAAAATTGCAACAAATACAAAAATTGATTTCTTCATTATTTTATAGTTCCTTATTAATTATTTTTCAAAATTAAACACTTATAAAGTTTGACATTTACAAATTCCATTTGTTTTACAGTTGCCTAAAGTAATAAAAATTGGTTATATCTAATTTTGAAAAGCAACTATTTTCAAGATTAGATACACAATAAAAAAGGCTTCCCAATTTGGGAAGCTTTTTCTAGTATTTAAGTCAAAAAGAATTGTTTTTAATCTCTTCTTTCTCTAGGTTTTCTGTCTCTGTCACCACCGCGATTATCTCTGTTTCCACCTCTGTTGTTATCTCTGTTGTTATCACGTGGAGGTCTTTCTACAAATCCTTCTGGTTTTGGCAAAAGTGCTTTTCGAGATACTTTATCTTTACGTGTTTTTGGATCTTTCCCAAAATATTTAACCTCAAAAACATCTCCCATATTTACAACATCAGTAACATTGTCTGTACGTTCCCAAGCCAATTCAGAGATATGCAATAACACTTCATTTCCTGGAGCATCAAGATATTCTACAACCGCACCAAAATCGAGCATTTTAATTACTTTTACTTTATAAACATCACCAACTAGCGGTTTGAAAAGCAAAGAATCTATTTTTGTTAAAACAGCATCTATTCCAGTTTGGTTTGTTCCCAATATCTCAACAATGCCTTCACCTGTTAAAGGATCTTCATTAATAACTATCGTACAACCAGTTGCTTTTTGTAATTCTTGAATTACTTTTCCGCCAGGACCAATTAAAGCACCAATAAAATCATTGGGAATTGTTCTGGTAATCATTTTTGGGGCATACGGTTTTACATCTGCATTCGGTACCGCAATTGCCTCGGTTATTTTACCTAAAATATGTAAACGCCCTTCACGAGCTTGTTTTAAGGCACTTACCAAAATTTCATAAGAAAGTCCTTTTATTTTAATATCCATTTGGCAAGCGGTAATTCCATCAGCAGTACCTGTAACTTTAAAGTCCATATCTCCCAAATGATCTTCATCACCTAAGATATCCGATAAAACAGCATATTTTTCACCTTCGGAAATCAATCCCATCGCGATACCTGAAACGGGTTTTTTCATTTGAATACCAGCATCCATAAGTGCCATTGTTCCTGCGCAAACAGTTGCCATTGAAGAAGATCCATTGCTTTCCAATACTTCTGAAACAACCCTTACTGTATAAGGGCAATCCTCAGGAACCATTCCTTTTAAAGCACGTTGTGCTAAATTTCCGTGACCAACTTCACGACGGGAAGTTCCTCTTAACGGACGTGCTTCTCCTGTAGAATATGGAGGAAAATTATAATGTAAGTAAAATTTCTCTTCCCCTTGGTGCGTTGGCATGTCAATTTGGTTTGCTTCTCTTGAAGTTCCTAAAGTTACTGTTGCCAATGCCTGTGTTTCCCCTCTTGTAAAAATTGCTGAGCCATGTGTTGAAGGTAAATAATTCACTTCACACCAAATTGGGCGAATTTCTGTAGTTTTACGTCCGTCCAAACGCAACCCTTCATTTAAAGTTAAATTACGAATAGCACTTTTTTCAGCTTTACTATAATATTTAGATATTAATTCTCCTTTTTCTTTCAATTCCTCTTCAGAAAAAGTTGCTTTAAATTCTTCTTTTATTTTTGAAAACGCATCACTGCGTTCATGTTTTGCACTTCCTGCTCTTGCAATGTCATATACTTTTTGGTAAGAAAAGTCGTGTGCTTTTTTCTCAATCTCCTCATCATCTTTTCCCATCTCATATTCACGCGTTACCTTTTTACCAAAGGCTTCGGCCAAACGAACTTGAGCAGCACATTGAATTTTAATGGCTTCGTGAGCAAATTTAATGGCCTCTGCCATTTCTTCCTCACTGCATTCATCCATTTCTCCTTCAACCATCATTACTGAATCTGCTGAAGCACCAATCATCATATCAATGTCGGCTTCTAACAATTGTGCCCTACTTGGATTGATAATGAATTTTCCATTTACCCTTCCAACCCGAACTTCAGAAATTGGAGTTTCAAAAGGAATATCACTTAATTGTATTGCTGCTGAAGCGGCTAAACCAGCTAAAGCATCAGGCATAACTGTTTCGTCATGAGACATCAATTGAATCATCACTTGTGTTTCTGCATGATAATCTTTTGGGAAAAGCGGACGTAAAACACGGTCAACCAAACGCATGGTTAATACTTCATTGTCACTTGGTCTTGCTTCTCTTTTGAAGAAACCTCCTGGATAACGACCGGCAGCAGCAAATTTTTCTCGATAATCTACTGTTAACGGTAGAAAGTCAACTGGACTTGCTTCGTAATTAGATACAACGGTGCCTAATAACAAGGCATCTCCCATTCTTACAACAACTGAACCATGAGCTTGCTTTGCTAATTTTCCAGTTTCAATTGAGATGGTTCTCCCATCTCCTAAATCAATAATTTCTGTAAATACCTTAGGTATCATAAATAGTTTTTTTTAATTAAACAATTGGTTTGTGTTGTTGTGTTGTGTGTTGCCCAATGAAAAGTTTAATTTATTGCTTTTTTATTTCTAAATAAAATTAAAAAAAAAGAGGCAAAAAATCAGCCTCTTTTTTAGTGAAATTATTTTCTTATGCTTAATTCTTTAATTATTTCACGATATCTTACAATATCGGTTTTAATTAAATAATCAAGTAAGTTTCTTCTTTTACCTACCAATCTCACCAATGAACGCTCTGTATTATAATCTTTACGATTTTTTTTTAAATGTTCTGTTAAGTGATTGATTCTGAAAGTAAACAAGGCGATTTGCCCTTCAGTTGAACCTGTGTTAGTGGCTGATTCACCGTGTTTTGCGAAAATTTCTTCTTTTTTCTCTTTTGTTAAGTACATGCTAACATTAATTTTATTAATAATTTTTATGTATTGCTAAACCTTATGGTTTTGCAGTCGGCAAATATACTATTATTATTATTGATTTACAATTAATTACGACGGGATATTTTTATTTTTTTGATGACTTGAATCTATTAACTACAGAAAAATACTACGAATTATTTGCAAAACGAAAAAATATAAAAATAAGATAAAAGATTATTATGGTAATAGTCAATTGTTTATCATGTTTTCCTTTTCTTGCCTATTACTGTCCATTCAATAATATTGTATTTTTTCGAAAATTTGAAATTGATATCACATCTATTTAGGTAAAACAGTTAAATTTATTGAAAAAGCAAGCCTTTTGGAGCTCACTTTTCTTATTTTCTAACCGGTAAGTTTTGAATCAAATCAATGTATAAATTAATTTGTTTTTTCAGGTGTTTACGTTCCACAATTTTATCTAGAAAACCATGTTCTAAAACAAATTCTGAACGTTGAAATCCTTCTGGTAAATCTTTACCTGTGGTGTCCTTCACAACTCTTGGACCTGCAAAAGCGATTAAAGCATTTGGCTCAGCAATGTTTACATCCCCTAGCATGGCATACGATGCTGTTGTGCCTCCAGTTGTTGGGTCGGTACACAATGATATATAGGGAATGTTTACCTCCGCAAGTTGCGCTAGTTTAGCTGATGTTTTTACCAATTGCATTAATGAATATGATGCCTCCTGCATTCTTGCTCCACCAGATTTTGATATCATCAGAAAAGGAATTCTGTTTTTTATTGAATAATCAATTGCTCTAGAAATCTTTTCACCAACAACACTTCCCATGGAACCTCCAATAAAAGCAAAATCCATTGCGGCAACAACTAAATCTTTTCCTAACGACTTGCCAACAGCCGTTCTTACAGCATCTTTAAGTTTTGTTTTTTCATAAGCATCTTCCAGCCTATCAACATATTTTTTACTGTCAGAAAATTTTAATGGATCTTTAGAAACCATATCTTTATCAAATTCTTTAAAGGTATTGTTGTCAAAAAGAATATCAAAATATTCGGCGCTTCCTATTCTAACATGGTAGCCGTCTTCAGGGCTAACATAATAATTTTGTTTTAATTCTTCAGCATCAACAATTTTACCGCTTGGCGTTTTATACCACAAACCTTTCGGCACGTCTTTTTTATTTTCTGTAGGAGTTTGAATTCCTTTATCCTTTCTTTTAAACCAAGATGACATAATTATGTTGTTTTAGTGAGAATAAGTGGTGCAAATTACTAAAAAAAACAAAGAGAACATATAAAAATATATTCTCTTTGGTAATTTAAGTTGGAAACGTAAGAATTATAATGTGTTAACGTTATTTAAATCCTTAAAAGCCTGTATTAAACGAGTTTTAAAAGTAAGTTCACCTTCACGCAACCATTTTCTAGGGTCGTAATGCTTTTTATTCGGTTGGTCATCACCATCTGGATTTCCAACTTGCGTTTTTAAATAATCTATATTTTTAACCATATAATCTCTAATTCCTTCAGTAAAAGCAAATTGAAGATCGGTATCAATGTTCATTTTAACTACGCCATATCCAATAGCCTCTCTAATTTCTGCAAGCGTTGAACCTGAACCGCCGTGAAACACAAGATCAACAGGGTTTACACCTGTTTTAAATTTATTTTGAATAAACTTCTGGGAATTGTCTAAAATCTTTGGTGTTAGCTTAACATTTCCTGGTTTATACACCCCATGAACATTTCCAAAAGATGCAGCGATGGTAAAGTGATCGCTCACTTTTTTAAGTTCTTCATAGGCATGAGCAACTTCTTCGGGTTGTGTATATAATTTTGAAGAATCAATGTCAGAATTATCAACGCCGTCTTCTTCACCTCCGGTAATTCCCAATTCAATTTCTAAAGTCATATCCATTTTACTCATACGCTGAAGATATTTTTTACTTATTTCAATATTCTCTTCAAGTGGTTCTTCAGATAGATCTATCATATGTGAACTAAAAAGAGGCACGCCATTTTCTTTATAAAATTGTTCACCGGCATCTAATAATCCATCAATCCAAGGCAATAATGATTTTGCGCAATGATCCGTATGTAAAATTACTGGTATTTCATAAGCCTACGCCAATAAATGAATATGTTTGGCACCAGCAATGGCACCAGCAATAGCTGCTTTTTGATTTTCATTAGACAATCCTTTACCTGCATTAAATTGTGCTCCACCATTTGAAAACTGAATAATTACAGGTGAATTCAACTCTTTTGCAGTTTCTAAAACAGCATTAATTGTATTTGATCCAGTAACATTTACTGCTGGTATTGCAAAATTTTTGGCTTTGGCCAATTTAAAAAGTTCCTGTACTGTATTTCCTGTTGCGACTCCTGGTTTAATTGTGTGATCCATAATATTGTATATGTAGTTATTGTGAATTATAACAAAATTAATGAATTATCTCTTTTAAATGAATATATAAACTAAAAAAAGACGAAATCGAAATAGTTTTACTCTTTGGATTAAAAAGGATAACTTATCCCAAAATTATAAACAGTATTCGCAAAATTATAATTCATAAACCATTTTTTTCCTTCAGGAAGGTAAGGTTCATAAGTTTTAAATC
>JAQVGD010000145.1 GCA_028696945.1 Lutibacter sp. | reverse complement strand
AGAACACATAAGCTAAAAAACTTAAACGCAAAGTTCGCAAAGTTTTACGCAAGGGTCGCGAATAAAAAGGAATTGTAATAATAAAAAAAACACGGATTACAAAATCCACACTTTTGGCATTAGGTTAAAAATAATAAAGAACACATAAGCTAAAAAACTTAAACGCAAAGTTCGCAAAGTTTTACGCAAGGGTCGCGAATAAAAAGGAATTGTAATAATAAAAAAAGCATGGATTACAAAATCCGCGCTTTTGGCAATAGGTTAAAAATAATAAAGAACACATAAGCTAAAAAATTCAAACGCAAAGGTCGCAAAGGTTTACGCAAGGGTCGCGAAAACAGAAAGCACGGATTACAAAATCCGCGCTTTTGGCAATAAGTTAAAAATAATAAAGAACACATAAGCTAAAAAACTTAAACGCAAAGGTCGCAAAGTTTTACGCAAGGGTCGCGAATAAAAAGGAATTGTAATAATAAAAAAAGCACGGATTACAAAATCCGCGCTTTAGGTTTAATGATTTAAACTTCATTTTATAATCTCTTTAATTCCCCCTTCGGGGGTTAGGGAGCTTTTTACTTCACGTTACGTTGAATATTGATAGATTCCACGTGAATAACTTTAAATATTTCTTCCACAAATTCCCTGCTCAGTCCTTTTTCTTCTGCGTCTTCTCCTATAGTTGCCAGTATATCTGCCCATCTTCCACTTTGTAAAATGGCCACATTTTCTTTGTGTTTCAACCTTCCAATTTGCTCTGAGATGCCCATTCTGTCTTTCAACATCTCAACTAAATTGCTGTCGAGCAGATCCAATTCTTTACGGTACATCGTCAATTTTCGCTGAAATTCTTCTTTGCTGCTGCTTTTCAGGCGAATTTTTAAATCGACCGTCATTTGTGCCAATTGTGCAGGGGTAATTTGTTGTTTGGCATCGCTCCAAGCATTGTCTGGGTCGCAATGAGTTTCAATCATAAATCCGTCATAATTTAAATCCAGTGCCGTTTGTGAAACATCCAACAAGGTATCTCTTCTTCCACAGATATGTGAAGGATCAATGATTAATGGCAAATCAGGGAATTCTTTATGTAGCTCGATAGCCAAATGCCATTTTGGTTTGTTGCGGTAATGCAAAGAATTATAAGTTGAAAATCCTCTATGAATTGCGCCCAATTGAGAAATTCCCGCTGCTTGGAATCGTTCCACGGCTCCCAGCCACAAAGGCAAATCGGGATTTACAGGGTTTTTTACCAAAACAGGTATGTCAACCCCTTTTAAGGCATCGGCAATTTCCTGCACCACAAAAGGATTTACTGTTGTTCTGGCGCCAATCCACAAAATATCAATACCGTGTTTCAATGCCAATTCAACGTGATTTGCATTTCCTACTTCGGTTGTTACCAACATTCCAGTTTCCTGTTTCACGCGTTGAAGCCAAGGCAATCCAATTTCTCCTACACCTTCAAAACCTCCTGGACGGGTTCTTGGTTTCCAAATGCCAGCCCTATACACATTGGCATCCGTGTTTTTAAGCAAATGTGCTGTTTTCATTACTTGGTCTTCCGTTTCTGCACTGCAAGGCCCTGCTATTACAATGGGATGCGATAAATTCATGCCATCTAACCATTTTCTATTTCCTTTTGTAATTTCCATTTTTATTCCCGTTTTACTTTAAAATTTAATTCCGTTTAATATTGTTTTGATGTAATTTGTATTGTTCATATTGTTATTTAATCCGTCCTCATCATCATTTTCAATCATTTCCTTAAATTCGTTCAAATTTTTGATATATTCCTCCAAAGATCGGATGACATTTTCTTTATTCTGAAGAAAAATGGGCGTCCAAGTGCTCGATGAGCTTTTTGCCAAACGCACTGTTGAAGCAAAACCAGTGCTTGCCATATCAAAAATATGCTGCTCATTCTTTTCAATTTCCAGCACTGTTTTTCCCAACATAAATGAACTCACATGCGATAGGTGCGACACGTAAGCAATGTGCCTGTCGTGTTCTACAGGATTCATCATTTTAATGCGCATATTTAATTTTTTAAAAATACTTAACGCTTTGTCCAGCATTTGCCAACTGCACTTTTCTGTTTCGCAAAGAATGGTTACTTTATGGTCGAACAAATTTAAAATTGCCGCTTCGGGACCTGAAAATTCAGTCCCTGCAAGCGGATGCGCTGCCACAAAATTTTTTCGGTTTGGATGATTTTCTATGGCCTTGCAAATTTCATTTTTTACGGAACCCACATCAAAAACTAGCGTATCATCAGCAACATTATCCAGCACTTTCAAAGTTACCTCCGAAATTTTATTCACAGGAATCGCAACCACCACCACCGATGCATCTGCCAACTGAGAAAAATCGATTTCTTCCTCAATAATGCCTAGTGCCAACGCTTTTTTGATATGTTCTGGATTTTGATCAATTCCATAAACTTTATAGCCTTCTCTTTTTTTTAAATCGAGTGCTAAAGAACCTCCAATCAATCCCAAACCAATGATTACTAATTTTTCCATTTCTTAAATTTCTACCCTCGTTAATCTATTTAGCACTTCCTTTAATTCGATTTCCGATACGCACAATGAAGCACGAATATAACCTTCTCCATTAGAACCGAAAATATTTCCAGGAGCAATGAATACGTTGTTTTCATACAATAATTTATCGGTAAACGAAGTTGCATTTTCGCCTTCCGGCAATTTTGCCCACACAAACAATCCGCCGTAATTTTTATTGTATGTGCAACCTAAAGCATCAAAAATTTCCCGCACCGCTTCCTGTCTTTTTTTATAGATTTCGTTTTGTTTCAAAAACCAGTCTTCAGAAAGTTTTAAAGCTTCTACCGCGCCTTTCTGAATACCGAAAAACATCCCAGAATCCATATTGCTTTTCACTTCCAATATTGTTTTAATAATCTCCGCATTTCCTACCACCATTCCCACACGCCATCCAGCCATATTGAACGTTTTACTCAATGAATTTAATTCAATAGCCACATCTTTTGCGCCTTCCGCTTCCATAATACTTATCGGATTGTCATTCAACACAAAAGAGTAAGGATTGTCGTTCACAATTAAAATATTGTGCTTTTTTCCAAAGGCAATCAATTGTTTGAAATTTTCTTTGGAAGCCATTGTGCCTGTTGGCATATTAGGGTAATTTACCCACATAATTTTAACCGCTCTTAAATCCAGTTTCTCAATTTCCTCAAAATCTGGCAGCCAATCAGTTTCTTGACACAGCGCATAAAAAACAGGTTCTGCTTCCAACAATCTGGTAACAGATTCATAAGTGGGATATCCTGGATTTGGAATCAACACTTTATCTCCAGCATTTAAAAAAGCCATAGAAATATGCATAATCCCCTCTTTTGAACCCATTAGCGGCAGGATTTCATTGGCAGGATTTAATGATACTTTATAATTGCTCTTGTAAAAATTTGAGATGCCTTCCCGCAATTCAGGAATGCCTTGATAACTTTGATACTGATGAGCAGTTGGCAATTGCATGGCATTTTTAATTGCTTCAACTACACTTATTGGCGGCTCTAAATCGGGACTTCCGATGGCCAGATTGATAATTGGCTTCCCGTTATTCCTCAAGGCAGCTACTTCCCGCAACTTTGTGGAAAAGTAGTATTCCTTCACATCGTTTAATCTGTTCGCTTTTTGTATCATTATCGTTTGCTTTTACTGTATTCGCCCAATATTTTTAGGGCTTCTGTTTTTTCGTTCACTTCTTTGATGGCATCAAAATAATCGGCATAACTGTCGAAAATAAAATCGGCAAAAAATGCATATTTCCAAGGAGTATCAATCACTGGCATCGATTGAATTTTGGAAAGGTTTAAATGGTGCTTTGCCAAAATGGTCAGTACTTCTGCCAAACTGCCTGTATCATTGCTCGTAATAAATTTTATGGATGCCTTATTTGCCGAAACACTTTTTCTGTTTTCTGAATTTGTCAAAATAAAAAATCGGGTAGAATTGTCTTTATTCGTTTGTATCTCAGGTGCTATAATTTCTAGCTTATAAATTTCGGCAGCCAAATTGCTGGCAATTGCAGCAACGCCCATGAGCTTGTTATCCTGAATTCTTTTGGCTACCGAAGCGGTATCTGAATCTTCAATAAGTTTGATATGCGGATAGTCATTAAAAAATTTATGACATTGCAGCAATGCCATTGGATGAGAATGCACCTCTTTGATATCCGCTATTTTTTGTCCGTCCAAGGCCATTAAATTATGGTGAATAGGCAAATAATGTTCCCCGCAAATGGTAAGTTTCTGGTCGTCTATCAGCGCATAATTTGGCAAAATAGCACCAGCAATAGAATTTTCAATGGCCATAACAATAACCTCTGCCTTTTTGTTGAAAAGCAAACCCGGCATTTTACCAAAAGACATACATTCAACCAAGTCGATATTTTTTCCAAAATATTCTTCTGCCACTATGTGGTGAAATGATCCTTTAATTCCTTGTATCGCTACCTTCATCTTTAATTATTATTCGTTTTTAGTTGACCCATTGAAATTCGCATTTATTAATTTGTGTTTACATCGTAATATAGTTATGCTCATTTAATAATTTTTAATCAAAAAAAAAGTCCCGAAAATTTTCGAGACCTTTATCATTTATTTTTGTTAAAATAACACATACAAAGCCTCATCTCTTATTGCTAAAATAAAAGTAAAAATAGAAGCTGTTCCAAGTATTATTTGTTGTCATCATTATTTATTGAAGCGCAAATCTATATAATTAATTTAAAAAAATTATACTTTTTTCATAAAAAAAAATAATAATTGTCTAAATAATAATAAAATCGAGTAATTAATAACATATTCATTATTTTAACAGCTTAAAAAAGTTATATTTTGAAATCTACGGCTATATTCAATATGAATAATTTAAAATAGAACAGAAAATAGGAAATAGTGGTTAGCTCTGGTACTTGTTAATGACAAAAGATAACTTAAATAAAAATAAATTTAAGAGCGGTTAAGAAGCAATGCTACTATTCAGATGTGTTTAAAAAAGTCAATTGATAATAAGCATTGTAGGGATAGTTCGAGAATTGTTCAAACTTGAAACTTGCAGTTAAAATTAAAAGGCAAGAGTTATTGTTCATTAATAATTTCCTTAGTCCAACAATTTTACAATTCATCGATTAAAAGAAAAGCTTCCATTTTAAAATTTAACTATCTTTGGACAAAATTATTTTGAAATTTGAAGAAAATATATCTGAAATTTTTGGTGGCCTGGATGCTACATTGCCTAAGTTTTACCCAAGCGTTTTCCCAAAACAACCCATTAAATTATTCTGTGGAACTAAATTCAGAAATTTCTTCTGAAGCCACCCTGCCCTTTTGGATGACTGCCAATAAATTTGGTGCTGTTCCAAATAGCCACCATAGTTCTTTTTATGCAGCATTATTTTCGGACATTAAAGCTTCTGAAAGTGACTTTTCATTTTCCTATAAAGCAAGTTTTACAGGATATCTGGCCTCAAAAAACGACATTTTTATCAATGAACTTTATGGTAGCTTAAAGCATAAAGGATGGCAATTGGATTTGGGGAGTAAAAATGATATTATCAATCTGGAAGGATTGTCATCCTCCAACGGAAACATTATTAAATCGATTAACGCTAGAGCTTTTCCTGGTATTAACCTAAAAACCGACGGTTACATAAAACTTCCATTTGCCAAAAAATGGTTGCGGGTAAAAGCAAATTATGCCGAATATTTACTAAATGACAAACGCGTTGTTGACGGTGCCCATTTACACCATAAAAGTTTGTATTTTAAATCCATTTTAAGCGAAAAATTTTCTATGATAACTGGAATAGACCATTATGTTCAATGGAGCGGCACTTCAGAAGAATTCGGAAAACAACCTTCAAGTTTTAAGGATTATTTAAGAGTGATTACAGGAAGTTCGGGTGGAGAAAGTGCTTTGGAAGGCGATCAAATTAATGCTTTGGGAAATAGCGTGAGCGCTTATATGTTCCAATTGAATTATTCAGGTAAAAAAACAAATTGGAGTGTTTATTGGTCGCACCTCTTTGAAGATCGATCGGGAAGAGAATTATCCAATTATCCTGATGCTTTATATGGCCTTTTTATTGATCTGAAAAAACCTGAAAGTTTTATTACCCACGTTTTGGCTGAGGTTACCAATACAACTAGCATGAGTGGAAGTACTGGATTTAGCGGGCGTGACAATTACTTCAACAATAGTTATTATGGCAGTGGCTGGACTTATTTTGGAAACGTTATTGGAACGCCTTTTTTTCACACCAAAACTCCTGAGGATGGAATTACAAAAGGGGTTGACCTAAATTACAGCAGGTTTACAGCCTATCATCTCGGATTTAAAGGCTTTTTACGTGAAACCATTCAGTATAAAACTTACTTGAGCTACATTCAGTATCCAGGCTGGTTTAACGCTCCAATAAATGAAGAACAATTTTCTTCCCTTGTTGAAATTTACCTTCAGCCAAAAAATATTCCTTTTGAAATTACACTTGGTGCTGCAGCTGATTACGGCGATTCTTTGCCTAAAAATTTTGGCGGATTTTTAAAACTAACTAAAAGGATTACAAAATAGAAGAGGGGTAAAGTTGAAAGGCAAGGAAAATTTTAAATATTAGAAGTTTATTTTAAATCTTGTTGTTCGATAAAAATTCATAAAAAATGATTTATCCCAATCTAAATGGGACTTTAGAAACAGTTTGCCCATATGGGGCTTGTTTTTGGGGAAAATCTATTTTTTTTACAAGCAGTAAGTCCCGATGGGACTAAAATAGCTCTAGAGGAGCTACATGTTTGTAAAAACATAAAATAATTTAGTAATTAAAGCCCCATCGGAACGACCTGTTTATCAAAAATTTAATCGGACAATAATGATTATAAAAGCACAATTCAACGCTTAAAAAACTTAAGAACCCAACAAATTCCTTAAATTTGCAGGAATTACCCTATAAAAATATTCTATGTTCTCCTTTTTTCAAAAAAAAATACCGCTTACAACCTTGTTTCCAGCAGATTTTGTGGATATTCATTCGCATTTTTTGCCAAATATTGATGATGGTTCAAAAAGCATGGAAGAATCGGTTGCTTTATTGAGAAGGATGCATAGCTTTGGCATTAAACACATTATCTGTACCCCACATGTGATGGAAAGTGTTTGGGAAAATTCTTCCGAAGCCATTCAGCTAAAACTTGATGCCCTTAATGCGCATTTAAAAAGCATTGATTTTACGGATATTTCTATAACCGCAGCTGCTGAATATATGCTGGATTCCAATTTTGAGCATCTGCTAAAAACAGAAAAATTGCGTACGTTAAAAGACAATTATATTTTGGTGGAACTATCATTTCTCAGTGCTCCAGTTAATTTATATGAAATCCTTTTTAATATTCAGATTGCGGGTTACAAACCTGTTTTGGCGCATCCTGAAAGGTATTCCTATTATCATAACGATTTTTCTGCTTATAAAAAATTAAAAGATGCAGGCTGTTTATTTCAGTTAAACTTGCTTTCCCTCTCTAATTATTATGGATCGGCAGTCACTGCCGCAGCACAAACACTTTTAAAACAACAATTGATTGATTTTGTTGGTACAGATACACACAAACACCATCATTTGGATTTTTTGGAAAAAATTGTTGATGGGAAGCTTATAAAACTTATTGAACCTATTCTAAAGGCCAATGCCTTTTTTGGGGAATAGGGAATGGGTTTTCAATTTTCGGTTTTCGGTTTTCAGTTTTCAGTTTTGCTATTTTGGCCAACTTGTTTGTGTATGATTAGTTGCGGGATTAAGCACTGAATTTAGCAAATAAAAACCGAATAGAAAATCTGTGAATATTTTCGTAAGTAATTGAGAGCCAAGCAATTAACTATACACGGTGTTGCCCAACGTAATTATTCATTCAATTTCTTTCTTTCTATTCGTTCTTTTGCGTTTATTATTGCTTGATGTAATTTCTTTTCCAATTGTTCTTTTGGTAAAACTTTAGTTAAATATTCAGCTACCATAATTCCATCTTTGTGCATTTCTAATAACTCAATTTGTTCTTTACTCGTTTCTGTGCATAAAATAATTCCGATTGGTGATTTTTCTCCTTCTTGCTTTTCATATTTTTCGAGCCATTTTAAATACAATTCCATTTGCCCTTTGTATTTAGCTTTAAATTTGTCAATTTTGAGCTCAATTGCAACCAGTCTTTTTAATTTTCTATGATAGAATAGAAGGTCTAAATAGTAATCATCTCCATCAATTATCATTCTTTTTTGACGTTCTACAAAAGTAAATCCATTTCCTAATTCTAAAAGAAATAACTCTAATTCTTTTAGAATAGCACTTTCCAAATCGTTTTCTAAATATTCATTTTTTAAATCCAGAAAATCAAGTAAATACGGGTCTTTAAATATTCCTTTATCAATTACATCACTTTCGTAAATTTGTATGTCAGCATTTTGTGTTCTTTCGTAAACTTTTTTAGAGATTTGTTTTCTTAATTCTCTAACACTTATTAAATTATCAAAAATATTTTGTGCGTAGAAATATCGTTCTTTTTCTGTTTTTAAATGAATTAGAACTATAAAGTGTGACCAAGACAAATGTCGTGATAGTGTAACGACATTC
>JAQVGD010000144.1 GCA_028696945.1 Lutibacter sp. | reverse complement strand
TAAACAGATGAAACGCCTACAACAGAATCATCTAACAGAAAAAAGAAAGATGCTAAGCGTTCCATTTGACAAATAAAAAACAATAAAAAATAGCAAATAAAACGAGCATAACAAATTTTGATACACAACAGAATGATTAATGGCGAACAGCAGCTGTACCAATAAAATAATAAATCATAAACAGATGAAAAAAGTTTTATCCTACTTCCTTTCTGTTATTTTCTACCTTCTTTTTGGCAGCATTCTGCTTATTTTTCATGTGTTGCAATGGCTGGGCCATAATTTGGGTAAATACCGAGGCCATAAAATAGCAGTAGATCTTATGAATGGTGCTTTAACCTCCATTCTTTATGTTTTGGGAACCCGCATAAAATTTATCAGCAAATATCCAATTCCGGAAAATGTACCCTTAATAATTGTTTCAAACCACCAAAGCCTGAATGATATCTCCCCCATTTCATGGTTTCTTAGAAAATACCATCCAAAATTTGTTTCTAAAGTGGAATTAGGAAAAGGAATTCCAAGCGTTTCTTATAATTTAACTCATGGCGGTTCAGTTTTAATTGACAGAAAAGATTCCGTGCAAGCTATAGCCGCCCTTGAAGAATTTGGTCAATACATTGAAAAAAATAACTATTCAGCTGTTATTTTCCCCGAAGGAACCCGAAGTAAAGATGGCATTCCCAAACGTTTTTCTGAAAACGGACTTAGAACGCTCACCAAATTTGCGCCTTCTGCCTACGTAATTCCAATGACCATTAATAATTGCTGGAAACTCAACAAATACGGAATGTTTCCTTTAGAAGTTGGCGTGAAAATTACTTTTGAACTTCATGAACCTATAAAAGCAGCTTCCCTTGAATTTGATAAACTTTTTGAAAAGGTGGAAAAAACTATTAAAAATGCCGTAATTTAGCAAACTACTACTAAATTAAAAATTATGCCATTACAAAATATCCGGTTAGAGGTGATGCTGACCTTGGAAAAAAGCATAGACACCTTTGTTGAAAAATTTTTGATTGTTCCCGAAAAAATTTGGCAACCAACCGACTTTCTTCCAAATTCTCAAAGCGATAAATTTATTGAAGAAGTAAAAGAAATTAGAGAGATCTCCAAGGAATTAGATGATGATTTTTGGACTGTTTTGGTTGGAGATACCATAACCGAAGAAGCCTTGCCAACCTATGAATCCTGGTTGCTGGATGTTAACGGCATTTCACAACACAGCAATAACGGAGGAGACAATGGCTGGGCAAAATGGATACGCGCATGGACGAGCGAAGAAAACCGACACGGCGATGTGTTGAACAAATACATCTATTTATCGGGCAGGGTAAATATGCGTGAAGTTGAAATAACTACCCAACATTTAATCACCGATGGAATGGATATTGGCACTGGTCGTGATCCGTATAAAAACTTTGTTTATACCAGTTTTCAAGAATTGGCCACTTATATTTCACATAACAATGTGGCAAAATTTGCGCGTAAAAATGGACATACCTTATTGGCAAAAATGTCTAAAATTATCGCTGGCGATGAAATGCGCCACCATTTGGCCTACACAGAGTTTGTAAAACAAATTTTTAAGTATGATCCAAGTGAAATGATGTTGGCTTTTCAATATATGATGAAACACAAAATAGTGATGCCCGCCTATCATTTAAGGCATTCTTTTGAAGAAAAAGGAACACTCTTCGATAAATTTTCAACCGTGGCACAACGTGCAGGCGTTTATACAGGTTTCGATTATGTGGATATTATTAAAAAATTAAATACCGTTTGGGACATTGATAAAATTACTGGATTAACCGATGAAGCCGAAAAAGCAAGGGAATATTTGCTAAAATTGCCAGAACGTATGTATCGCATTACCGAACGAATTGTGGTTCCAAACACAAAATATCCCTTCAAATGGTTGATTCCTTTAACCTAAAATTTTAACGAATCTATTTAAAAATAAAATTTCGTCAACCTGAACTTGTTTACTCTTTTTCCTTATTATTTTTAAGGTACTCGTGAATATTCATTTCAGGTTCCCATACTTATTGATAATCATTGTGATGAGATGCTGAAACAAGTTCAGCATGACCCTAATTTAGGATTATTCGATTACAAAATAATCTCTGTCGTTTAAAAAACCCAGTTTATTTCTTATTTTAGAAATATGATTTTTATCCAGGATAAAAATAACCGTTTCTTCTTTGCTTTCTTGCGTTTCAGCTACTTGTTCCCCCAAACAATCAAAGGCCGCTGAATGTCCGTTATATTTGTAATTATTGGCATCAATCCCAACTCGGTTCACACCAATAGTGTAACACATGTTTTCAATAGCGCGTGCTTTTAGCAAAGTGTCCCAGGCTGCAATTCTAATTTTTGGCCAATTTGCCACGTAAATTAACAAATCATAATCTTCCACATTTCTAGCCCAAACTGGGAACCGCAAATCGTAACAAACCAGCGGACAAATTTTCCAGCCTTTATACGCTACAATAAGCTTTTCTCTACCACTTTCATACATTTTATCTTCTCCAACCAAGGTAAATAAATGCCACTTGTCGTAAAAATTAATTTCTCCTGAAGGATGCACAAATAAAAACCGGTTGTAATATTTTTCACCTTCTGAAATGACAACACTACCCACAATGGCCGATTTTTTTTCAGCAGCTGTCTTTTGCATCCATTTAACGGTTTCTCCTTCCATTGTTTCAGAAATTTCTTGAGGGTGCATCGTAAATCCGGTAGAAAACATTTCGGGCAAAATAATAAGATCGACTTGTTCTTTAATTCGATTTATTTTTTCTGAAAAGTTTTTTCGATTCTGTGCTGCATTATGCCAAACCAAATCGGCCTGCAGCATCGCTATTTTTATATGTTGCATAATATTTCTGTTGCTTTTTTTAAGGTTTCATCTGTTTTTGCAAAACAAAAACGCAATACTTTGGTATCTAAACCTGCTTCATTAAATACCGAAATTGGTATGGAAGCTATTTTTTGTTCTTTGGTCAATTTTATGGCGAAATCAACATCGCTTTCATCAGTTATTTTTGAGAAATTTAACAACTGGAAATACGTTCCTTTTGAAGGAATAAAATCGAAACGAGAACCTTTCAGCAAGCTTAAAAATAAATCTCTTTTTTGCTGATAAAAAGGGTTCAATTCCAAATAATTGTTAGGGTTTTTCAAATATTCAGCCAGTGCAACTTGTGTGGGATGATTTACGCTAAACACATTAAACTGATGCACTTTTCTAAATTCTTCAGTTAAATAGGTCGGAGCAATGCAATATCCCACTTTCCAACCTGTATTGTGAAATGTTTTTCCGAAGGAAGCCACAATAAATGTTCTTTCAACCAATGTTGGAAACAAGGCTGCCGATTGGTGTTTTTCGCCATCAAAAATAATATGTTCATAAACCTCATCGCTCAGCAATAAAATATTGGTATTTTTTAACAGTGCTTCCAACTGCAACATATCCGCTTTTGATAAAATTCTGCCCGAAGGATTGTGCGGAGAATTAATGATAATCATTTTGGTTTTATCGGTAATCAATCCCTTTACTTTTTCCCAATCTATACTAAAATCTTCTGGATTTAATTGAACCGAAATTGTTTTTCCGCCAAAAAGTTCAATAGTTGGCTCATAACAATCGTAAGCCGGTTTAAAAATAATAACTTCATCATCTTTTTTAACAATGGCTGCAACGGCTGTAAAAATTGCTTGGGTTGCACCTGCAGTAATGGTTATTTCCGTTTCTGGATTATAAGAAAAGCCGTATAAATTGAACATTTTTTCGGCAATCGCTTCTCTCAAACTTAAAATCCCTGGCATTGGCGCATATTGATTTTTACCGTTTATCATCGCTTTATTTACCAATGCAATCAGTTTTGAATCACTTTCAAAATTTGGAAAACCTTGAGATAGATTTAGCGCGTTTTCTTTGGCCGCCAAACCACTCATCACGGAAAAAATGGAGGTTTTCAATTTTGGTAATTTTGATTGAATCAAAGTCATAATTCTATTTTTTGAGGAGTTAAAATTACTAAAACTAAGCTGATATTGTTGTTTTATAATACAAAAAAAATCTGTTTCGTTTCTGAATCATATTTTTTAACGGAATAGCTTTTTCTAGAATTTAAAATCAACAGACAGCATTATGTATGGGTCTAATAAACCATAAGAAGTTATAGTCCTCGAATAATCGGAAAAATCTATTTTACTAAAAGTATTTTGCTTTGCAATAAAATTTCTGGAGGTTAATGTATAATTAAGGCTACCGTTTTTAGAAGAAAAATAAATTGAATTATCAAAAAAAATAAAATTATTCTTTAAATCTTTATTGTTTGGTAAATAATAATCAAAACTTGTCACAAACCTTAATCTATTAGTAGGCTTAACATAAATTTTAAAAGTATTTTGTATAGATAAATTATTAAAAGTTTTAAAATTGTCTGTTTTAAAAGATGACGTTCTTATTTGAAGATTATTTTCAAAATTTATTTTTTTTAGAAAACCTGTTTTTAGATTGAGTCCATAAAATCCATTATAACTAATATTATCCCTTATTTGAGAATTATCAACTTCATTTTTATAGGAATTAATACTGAAAGACCCTATTAATTTTACATTGGACTTAATATAATTAATGTATTTATCAAAACTTAAATTTAAGAAAGTATTGTCAAAATTTAAATCCGACAGGTTCCTATTGCTTTCAAAAAAAAGGTTATTAAAAGTTACTTTTGAAAAAAAATTATTTTTATTTCTTAAATAATTGACACTCACATTAAATTGTAATAAATTAAAAAAATCATTATGATTATAAGAAATTTTAGCTATATAACTTTTTAATGTTTCTAATTCAATGTTATTTCTAATTGCACTTCTATTTGAAGTAAAAATTGTATTACCATATAAATATTCTATGTCTATATTTTTTTCATCATAACCACTATATAAATTTATGTTTGACTGCTTGTTTACATAATAGTATATGCTAATGTTTGGTAAAACTAATAAGCGTTGAATATCTTTGGAATAATTATTATTAATTATATTCTCAATTTTTTCATTTAAATAATTGATTCTTAAATTTGTATTAAAACTCCAATTTTCTTTTCTAAAAACAAAGCTCCCCTCAAGCCAAGGTAAACTGTTTTGGATTATCAAATCATTGTCTGAAATAATAAAGTTAGAGTTTATATTTTCATTAATTAACAATGAGGACAACTCGTCTTTCACAAAAGTATATCCAACGCCTAATTTAAGATTAAGGTTATTCCTGTTTCTTAAAAATATTGCTTTAAAACTAAAATATGTTTTTTTTAAATTGACTGATTGATTACTTATAGGGTCAGATATTCCCAATCTAAGGTCTGGAGAAATATTTAAATTTTGAGGAAATTTACTTGTATTAAATATTAAATTACTTACAAATGCATTCTCTTTATTTAAACGCTTAGTGTAATTTAATATTTGCTTAAATTGTTTTTCATCTGAGGAAATTTTGCTCTCTTGTGCAATATTATTTAAAACAATAATGTTATTTGTATTAATTGTACCATCTTCAATTTTAATTTTATATTCAAGTAAAGAATTAGCAGATATTTTATAATTAAGTTTTAAATTTAAATTTGCAATCTCTGGTTTTTTAACCAAGTCTTCAGTCTGAATTATATCTAATAAATTGGAAGTATATGTTGTTTGGCTTAATATATTTCTAATTAATTTATCCTTTTTATAATTGAAATTTAATCTCACACCAAAATTATTTGTTAAATTATATATAGCATTTATACTCGTAAAAAAATTATTATTAATTCTTGATTTTTCATCTGATATCTGAGTGGTAAAATTACCATCCTCAATAATTTTTGGCAACTTAAATTCTTGCTCTTTAATATCCTCAAGTGATATATTATTAGAAGAAAAATAATCAAAGGGACTAGATTCTTTTCCAATATTATTATAACTTACCGTAGAAAAAGATTTTATTGTTTTTGATATTCCAATCGTATTAGTACTTATATTTTGTTTATTTTCAATACCTAAACCTATTGAAGTATTATTTGAAAAATCCGTTTTCCCCTTTTTTAAAATAAGGTTAATAGCAACAGCCTTTGATTTTTCTAAACCATGTAGTAACGGGTTTTCAATATAGTTTTCAATAGCAGCTAATTTATCAATCATATCTATATCAATATTTTTAGAGCCAATGGTGTAGTTTTTATCAAATAAATCATCTCCATCTAATAAAATATTTTCAACTGGATTTCCCTTAAATGAAATCCTACCATTTTCTTCAACTTTCATGCCTGGTAGTTTTTTTATTAAATCCTCCACAACTCGTTCTGTTCCGTCCTTAAATTTATTAGGATCAAATATTACGGTGTCTTTCTTTACCTGAATAGCTCTATTTTTAGAAGAATTTACAGTTACCTCTTTTAATGAAGTAATATTAGCATCTAGACTAACATTTAAAATATACGGTTTATTCTTTTTTGTAAAATCTAAAATTTCAACTGTTTTAGAAAGATATGATAATGCTCTGAATTCAATAAAAAAGGAATCTAAATCAGAAGTAATATTAAGTTTATAGTTACCGAACTCATCTGAAGTAGTATACTCTAAAATAATAGAATCATTAATGGATGATTTTATAATAACAGTTATTGATTGTATAGGATTTTCATCAATATCTGTTATCTTTCCTTTAATTTCTTGTGAAAAAAGATGTTGAAAACAAGCAACTGAAAAAATAAGTGTTAAACTTATTTTATAAATACTGTTTTTATAATTCAAAAAATGATTATTCTTTAATATATTCAATTATACTTTTCTTAGCTAATTCTGTTGACGAGCCAAATTCTGTCATCCCATTACGTAAAACTTCTTCATATTTTAACTTATATAAACTTAAAAAATCATTCCAGCTTAATAGTTTTTTTTCTTTATAAGGATTTTCAATTTCTACATTATCTTTTCTAATAATTAAATTTGTTGCATTAATTTTAAATACACCGTCGGTGTCTGAAACTTCTAATATTAATCCTGGCAATCCATTAAAACGCCAAGGCCCATTTGAAATGGAAATTTCACTAGTAAAATATGCTGTATAGTTTCTACCTCCATAACTAGTTGTAGCTTCTTGGCACATATAACCTAAAACATTTTTTTTATTTACTGTTAAAGTCCAGTTCATTATATTTAAACTATCTTTAATAAATATTTTCTTAAACCCTATTAAATTTGAATAATACATTGTTTTTTCTTGCATATTCTTATAAACAAAGTCATTGTTATTTGATTTAACATTAAATATACTTCCTTGTTCTCCATTAAATTCTACATCAATATTATCCAAACTATGTGTATGATCAATTTCATAAATAGACTCCTTACTGTTAAAGGTTAAAACAGAACCCACTAAATATTTAGACTCAGGGCCTAACATTTGTAAGGTATAATCGTAATTAACTTTTACAAAAAAGTCACTGCTTTGTCCATTTACAATTGTTGTTATCAAAATAAATATCAATATAAATTCCCAAATATATTTCATAAAAATTATTTTTACTGTTTTAGTAAAATAACCCTGAATTTAGTAAAAACAGGGCTATTTATTCTTGTTTAAATTAATAAGATAAAGTTACATTTTATTCTTGTGCTTTAATAAAATCTGCTGCCGCTTTTCTTGCATTAGCACACGCTTCATCTGCTGTTGCTCCAAAACCATATGTTGATGTAACATATTCTCCATTATAAGTTATGTCAGCTCTGCATCTATAAAAATCATCCAAACTATCAACATTTTCAATAACATTTTGTTCCAAAGAAACTATATTCTCGGTAGCATTAGATTTTTTAATTACAACACTTTCAGAAGCATAAGAATATACTCCAACAAATAATAAACAAATTAAGATTAAATTTTTCATTTTTACATTTTTTTGCATATCTCTTTAATAAGTTATCTTATAATAACCTTTTTTTAAGGGATACATGGTTAATAAAATTTTGATTAAAAAATAGCGCTTTTTTGTATACACATCGAATGTATAAAAAAAAAAAAAATGAATAATAAAAGATTTTTTTAATATTTATTTCATTTAAACCAAAAAAACCTATTTCATTGCTAAAACAGGCTCTTTTGGGTTTTCATTTAAAAAATTAAAGTTTGATTTATGCTAAATATTTGCCACTAAATATTCTCGATTTAAACGTGCGATATATTCAATTGAAATTCCTTTTGGACATTCAACTTCACAGGCACCAGTATTGGTACAATTTCCAAATCCTTCTAAATCCATTTGCGCCACCATGTTTTTAACACGGTCTGTTGCTTCTATTTTTCCTTGTGGTAATAAAGCAAATTGTGAAACTTTTGCCGCAACAAATAACATAGCGCTTGAGTTTTTACAACTCGCAACACAAGCTCCGCAACCTATGCAAGCAGCAGCATCCATAGATAAATCGGCATTGTGTTTAGAGATCGGAATTGAATTTGCGTCTTGTGTATTTCCTGAAGTATTCACGGAAATATAACCTCCCGCTTGTTGAATCCGTTCAAAAGAAGTACGGTCAATTACCAAATCTTTTATTACTGGAAAAGCATTTGCCCTAAAAGGTTCTATAAAAATAGTGTCGCCATCTTTAAACATACGCATATGCAATTGACAGGTTGTAATACCTCTATCTGGTCCGTGGGGTTCTCCATTAATTTGTAAAG
>JAQVGD010000143.1 GCA_028696945.1 Lutibacter sp. | reverse complement strand
TCTGACCCCACATTTAACAAATATTTATTGCCGTATTCATCTAATAGAATTAATCCAACAACTGGCAAGTTTGAACCTATAGAAAAGTCTTTTACGATGACTTTATATCCATGTTTTTCAATATCTTTTAATATTCTATATTCTTCAGGAAAAATCTTAAGATAATTATCAGGAATTGTAGGCGGAGTTAAATTTTTATTATAAACTTCTGAGACAGCATATCTTTCAAAAATTTCAGCCATTGCTTGAAATGTTGCTTCGGCAACAGTATTTCCCGCTGCCATTCCATTTGTACCTGTCATTGCAAGTAGAAAATTGAATGGAATATAAGCAATTTCCTTAGTGTTTATATTATAGAAAGGTACAGAAACTAACCCTTTTTTATTATCTGTTAACAATCTATTATAGATAACATCAATTGTTTTATTTATGTTCTCCTGAGAAGTGTTTATAAAAAAATCTGAAAATATTTTTTTATCCAGTAATAAAAATTCATTTTTTGACATTATTTTTTCATCTGGATAATAATGAAAACCTGTACTTTTTTTAATAAAATTATTAAGTGATTTAGGTACTCCATTACCTCCAAGTATTAAAGAATTCTGTATGCGCTCAATAAATTCAGCATAAGCACTTGCTAAAGAAAAAATAGGTGTTTTCCCTTTTCCATTTGTTCCAAAACCACCATCTTCTTCTGAAGCTTCAATTCTGGTAGAATAAACATTTTTAAAAGGACTTTTAATTATAGTTGGTGTAACTAAAATATCTGCTTTTTCCAGAATATTTCGAATTTTAAAAATAGTTTGTTTTGGAGTCGCTTCTTTATAAGGACGTAGCATAATCGGAGTTGCTTTTTTGTAGGTCTTATTCATTTTTTTTTTTTTAATTCGCAGCAAATTTTTGTTAAAGTTTGCTGCGAATTGGTTAGTGATTTAAACTAAAGGTCTAGAATTAATCTCTGAGAATCCCATACCTGCAGCAGCAAATGCAACAGCTGCTAACATAAGTTCTTCATCTGTTGGATCTACATTGTTTTTGAATGATTTAACATACTTCATAATAATTTTATTTTAAATTAATTAATAACAAAATGCATTCTGCATTTTTATTTTTAATGTTTTGCAAACATTCCTTTTATTTTTGATTTTTTCTCATAAAAATTAAATGTTACTATTCCAGTTATTATGTAAAAACTACTATTTAAGGTAATGAATAAAATATCTAACGTATTTGGGTAAAAGCCAGTAGTATATAAATTTTGCAGAGATATGTTTGCAATTCCGAAAGGAAATAACAACGCTAAATCTGGAGATTTATGTACACCAAAGCTTACCACTGCAAAGAGAATTGAGGTTATTGCTGAAAAAAACGAACTAATGTTTTTATAGTATAATGCAAATGAGCTTACTATTAAACTCAATCCCCATATTGCAGGTATTCCAAATAATAGAATAGGTAAACCTTTTATAAAATTTAATATAAATGAAATAGGAATACTTGAGTTGAATAAGGTTATTAAAAGGCAGATTGCAGTAAATTGAAAAATTGAAATTAAAAGGGATGAAAGCCCTTTAATAATTATTGTTAAATGAAATGATTTTGAACTTATATATAGTTGTTCTAATGTACCTAGATTAGTTTCATTAACTAGATTGTTAACTATGCTGGATAAATTTGTAACCATTAATAACCAAACAAGATAACCACCTAAAAGATTTTCGATTGATTCGGAATTAACATCTTTTCCATATGTTTTATACCCCTTTGAAGCTGCTATAAACATAAAACTAAACATTAAAACACTAAATATAGTATTAAATTTGTAGCGTATTAGATACTTCAAATCCTTGATTAATGTTGCTTTTATAAGGTTAAGTGTGTAGTTCATTAAAGGTAAATATTTTCAAGGTTGAATTTTGAGTTTTCAATTGACACAATTTCTATACTGTTTGTCTCCAAAGCACTTATCATATTTGAGAGTGAGGGACAATTGCCATTCATACCATATGTTGTAAATCTATCATTACCATATAATTTCTTTAATCTAAGTGAAGAAATTAAATCTAAATCTAAATCTGAATTGTTTGATAAACCAACAGTATAGGAGAATTCATTAATTTCTTCAATTTTATTATCTATTAATTTTCCGCCTTTTAATAAAATAATATTAGAAGCAATTTTATTTATTAAGTCTAAATCATGGGAAGTTATAATAATTAATTTACCTATTCGAAAATCACTATTTTTCAAAAACTCAACTACATGATTTTTAGATTCTAAATCGAGACCTAATGTTGGTTCGTCCAAAAAAACAATAGGTGTATCCATTGCGAAAGCACATACTAAAGCAACTTTCTGTTTCATTCCAGAGGATAAATTTTCAACAAGTGTATTTCTTTTTTCATAAAGGAATAAATCCTTTAGAAGATAGCCTACTAAGTCTTTTATTTTAGAAAAACTAATACCTCTTAGTGATGCAAAGTATTGAATGTTTTCAATTACTGTAAGTTTCCAATATATATTTCTACTACCTTCTAAGACGGCGGAAAATAATTTCACTTTTTCTTTTTGCTTTATGCTTTTTAATGATTTTCCGTAAAATAATATGTCGCCCTTATACTCAAGAAGATCTATACAAGATTTAATAAAAGTTGTTTTACCAGCACCATTTTTTCCCAACAACCCAATAATTTGATTTTCAGCGAAATCTATATTAATATCTTTTAATACTGGTAATACTGGTTGCCCAAAACTATTATAAATAAATGTTTTACTTAAAGATTTTATTGAGAGAATTTTTTTATTCATTATAAATATTCTTTTTTAACAATGAAGTTTCTGTTTATAGTTTTATTATAGCAAAACTTGAAATATATATATTAGTAATGTGAAATAAATATGGGTAACCCTTAAAAGGGTAGATAAGAGATATATTGTGAACATATAAACTATATTTTTTTCATAGTATCTTAATTTTTATAGTAAAATAAAACACTTAATATCGTTTTTTGTATGATAAAAGTCAGTTTGTAATCATTGTTACTTAAAAATTAATTTTTTTTAAATTAACAAATAGCTTTAGATTTTGATTAATTTTTCTATCATTAATTAGAATAATTGAACCTAAATTCAAATTTTTTAAATTGAACTGTAACAATATTTCTTTTGCGGCGTCTGATTGAAATGAAGCAAATAAAAATTGTGCTTTTTTGTCGTGTTTGATCACAAAATTTACCGATGCGTTGCAAAGGTTACAAACACCATCAAAAAGAATAATCGATTTGCTTTCAAAATTGTCCATGAAACAAAATTATTGATTTAAATTGAAAGTTTCTTTTAACATAATATTAATAATCACTCTCACAGGCAATTTTTAAATTCGTTAAAACAATAACCAAATGATTAAGATTGAAAAACTTCATAAATCGTATCCAATAGGAAAAGATTCTCTGCACGTATTAAAGGGCTTAGATTTACATATTAAAGAAGGTGAATTTGTGGCTATTATGGGTTCTTCTGGTTCCGGAAAATCTACCTTATTAAATATTGTTGGTTTGTTGGATGGTCATGATGAAGGAAAATATTATTTAAACGGACAATTAATTGAAAATTTAGATGAAAAAAAGGCTGCAATCCTCAGAAATAAATTTTTGGGTTTTGTGTTTCAATCTTTTAATCTAATAAATTATAAAAATGCTTTGGAGAATGTGGCATTGCCATTATATTATCAAGGTTTGGCGAGAAAAGAGCGCAATAAAATTGCCATGACATATTTAGATAAAGTCGGATTAAAAGATAGGGCAGAACATTTACCGAGTGAACTTTCAGGTGGTGAAAAACAACGAGTAGCAATTGCACGTGCCTTGGTTACCAATCCAAAAGTAGTTTTGGCAGATGAGCCAACAGGCGCACTGGATTCAACAACAACACATTCCGTTATGGAACTGCTGAAAGAAATTAACCGCGAAGGAATGACTGTTTTTGTGATAACACACGAAGAGGATGTTGCTGCAGAAACAGACAGAATTGTGCGCCTAAAAGATGGCATAATTATTAGCGATGAGAAAGTATTAAAAAAAGCAACCGTATAATTATGTTTGATTTAGATCGTTGGCATGAAATTTTTCAAACCTTAAGTAAAAACAAGTTAAGAACTATTCTTGCAGGTTTTACCATAGCGTTTGCCATACTGCTGTTTACCTTGCTTTTCGGAGTTGGAAATGGATTAAAACACTTCTTTGAGGAACAATTTTCCAGAGATGCCGCAAATTCTGTATATGTTTGGTCAGGCACAACAACCAAGCCCTATAAAGGATTGCAAAGCGGCAGAAAAATTCAGTTTAGAAATGATGATTCCAAATTTATAAATGAGAAGTTTGAAGATGACATTCAGTTTTTTAGTCCGAATATTCAACGATACAATGTACAAGCAATTTATAGAGGGGAACATAATAACTATACGGTTAGAGGAGTTTACCCAGATTATCAGCTATTAGAATCTGCAGTAATACAAGATGGTAGGTTTTTAAGTTATTTGGATTTAAAAAGAAAAGCCAAGGTTGTAGCCATAGGAAGGTTGGTAGAAAAAGATTTATTTGGAAATTTAAGTGCTTTGGGTAAGAACATCAATTTAGATGGGATGTCCTATAAAGTGATAGGTGTTTTTAATGATCCTGGAGGTGATAACGATGAGCGGTATATTTATACACCTTTTACCACAGCGCAAGGAATGTACAGAATTAATGATGAATTAGACCGAATAGGGCTTACTTATAATCCAAAACTAAAAGTTGATCAAGCTTTGGCATTTTCGAATTTGCTTGAGAAAATGCTGAAAGAGAAACACAATGTAGATCCAAGAGATCAAGGAGCAGTTAGAGTTCAAAATTATGCCGAACAAGCTAAAGGTGTTCAACAAATGATGTTTGGTTTAAATATAATCATACTTTTTATTGGGATAGGAACTTTAATTGCTGGTATTATAGGCATTAGCAATATTATGGTATATATAGTTAAAGAACGCACCAAAGAAATTGGAATCAGAAAAGCATTAGGGGCAACACCTAGTTCAATAATTGGTATGATTATGATGGAATCGATATTTGTGACAGCATTAGCTGGTTATGCTGGATTACTGATGGGCGTTTTTACGTTAAAAGCTATTGGAAGCAGTCTGGAAAAGTACTTTATTATTAACCCAAGTGTGGAAACTTATGTGGTAGTAGGTGCAACAATAATTTTAATAATTGCAGGAACTATTGCAGGTTATATCCCCGCTAAAAGAGCAGCAGGCATCAAACCAATAGTTGCACTAAACGACGAATAATATGATTAAATTTTTATTTGACACAGATACTTGGCAAGAAATATACAGCAGCATTCGTAAAAATAAAGTGCGTACTGGAATTACCATCATTGGAGTCATGTGGGGAATATTTTTATTGGTAGTTTTATTGGGTGCCGCAAAAGGTGTTGAGAATAATTTTAATCGGTTATTTGGAGATTTTGCAACAAATAGTGTATTTGTTTGGGCACAACAAACAAGCAAGCCGTTTAAAGGTTTTCAGGAAGGAAAGGGAATAACGCTCAAATTAGGAGATATTGAAAAGATTAAAAATGAAATTAAAGGGATTGAATTTGTGGTGCCACGTCATTCAACCCAAGCATTAACTGTAAATAAATTTAAAACAGGAACGTTTGGCGTTTTTGGAGATTATCCCGAGTTTGATAAAGTTCAAAAACGGAATTTAATTTATGGCAGGTTTATAAATCACAATGATATTGTTGAAAAAAAGAAAGTTTGTGTCATTGAAGAAGAAATATTTAAGCAACTTTTTGATAAAGATGAATTTCCAATAGGCCAATATATTAAAATAGACAATATCAATTACAATGTAGTGGGGATGTATAAAGAAGGGCAAATTGGATCAGGTGGACCACAGGGAAATATCCATATTCCATTTACTACATTTCAACAAGTTTACAATAGAGGTGATAGTGTAGGTTGGATGATGATTACAGGAAAACCAGGTTTTGATATTACCCAAATAGAAGCAGATGTTAAGTTGCTTTTAAAAAATTTACACAATGTACACCCAGAAGATGAAAGAGCTTTTGGAAGCTTTAATTTGGGTAAAGAAATTGCAAAATTTACAGGGTTCTTAACGGGAATGCAGTTTGTAACCTGGTTCGTTGGGATAGCAACTTTAATTGCAGGGGTGTTTGCTATTGGAAATATATTATTAATTACCGTTAAAGAAAGGACTAAAGAAATAGGAATTAGAAGGGCCATAGGTGCAAAACCTTGGGAAATAAAACGACAAATAATTTTAGAATCTGTTTTTTTAACAAGTATTGCAGGCGCATTGGGAATCATTTTTGGAGGTGTCGTTTTAATGTTGGTTGATTCCACCGTAGGAAAAGGAGAAGACCGATTTTTAACAAACCCAACAGTTGATATTCCCGTAATTCTAATTGCCGCTGCAACATTAGTCATATTAGGAACTTTAATTGGGTTAATTCCTGCAAATACTGCGGTAAGTATTCGACCAATTGAAGCATTAAGAGAAGAGTAATCAATTAATAGTTAAAAATGAATAATTAATAATCCGCCAGCAGCTGGCAGGTAAAAAAAGAATAATTAAAAGAGAATAAATTTTTCAATTTTTGAATCATTTAATCTTCAATAAAAAATAACATAAACTGAAAATCAATCACCAATGAAAAAAACAATAATTTTTGGAATAATAGGAGTAGCACTTATAGCTGTTTTGGCATGGTTTGGCGTAAAGAACAGCAAATCTCCAATTCAATATGAAACAGAAAAACCATTCAAGACTAATATTGTCAGAAAAACGGTTGCCACAGGTAAAGTAATTCCTTTGGAAGAAGTAGAAATTAAGCCGAAAGTTTCAGGGATTATTGATAATATTTATGTTGTTGAAGGCGCAAAAGTTAAGGTTGGTGATTTATTGGCTACCATTAGGGTAGTGCCTAATGTGCAATCATTAAATAGCGCACAAGGCAGTGTAAAAACAGCCCAACTAAGTTTTAACAATACCAAAACATTGTATGAAAGAGATGAAAATCTTTTTGGAAAAGGTGTCATATCCAAACAAGAGTTCGAAGCAACGGAATTAAACTTTAACAGATCAAAGGAAGAACTGAAAAATGCCCAAAATAATTTAGAAATTATTAGAAAAGGATCTGCAGCAGGAATGGGAGAAACAGCCAATACTTTTGTGAAAGCAGAAATTTCAGGAACCGTTTTGGAAATTCCAGTTCGTATAGGAAATCAGGTAATTGAGAGCAATACCTTCAATGCGGGAACAACCATTGCCACCATTGCGGATATGACAAAAATGATTTTTGAGGGTAAAGTTGATGAAGCTGAAGTAGGAAAGATTAAAAAAGGAACAGTTTTGGAAGTTTCGTTGGGTGCTATTGAGAAGAAAAAATATCCAGCGAAATTAAACTTTATCGCTCCAAAGGGAACTGAAGAAAATGGTGCTGTTCAATTTAAAATTAAAGGGGATCTTACCTTAGATGATGAATTTTTTGTGAGAGCAGGTTATAGTGCCAACGCTGATATAGTCTTAGAAAAAAAAGACAGTGTACTTTCAATTAAAGAAGCTTTATTACAATTTGATAAAAAAACTGAAAAACCTTATGTAGATGTTAAAACTGGAGATCAAAAATTTGAAAAGCGAGATGTAGAGTTGGGTATTTCCGATGGCATAAATGTCGAAATTTTATCAGGTGTTACCTTAAAAGATGAAATAAAAATATGGAATAAAACTTCTAAAAAAGAAGGTGAAGAAGAAGAGAATAATTAATATTTAGTTTTAGAATCACTTTAAAAGCGTTTTAATTTTAATTGAAACGCTTTTTTTATATCTTTATGAAAATTGTTAAAGTGTTTTTCAGATTGTTCATTTGTCAAAACTTTATGATTTTTATCAGCGGAAAATTAAAAGAAAATTAAGAACTTTAGCATATAATAATTTAAAACCGATTCGAAAAATGGAAAGTCAGTTAGTATTCTTAAGTGATCTGAACTTCAACCTTGATGTTTGGAAAAGAGAGTTGAAATTTCAAGAAAGTGAAATGGATTATTTTGAAGAAAAGTTGGAGCATGTGGTCATGCGAAATCCAGGAAATGAAGTTTTGATACAATTAGAGGGTTTTCAAAATAAGATAATCCGGGAACGTGAAGTTATGGGTCATTTAAGACATAGAATTCGAATGAAAAGGAGAGAATTGGCACATCAAGGTCAAATTGAAAAAAATAATGAGATTCAATTTCACGATAAACAGGTATTGTTAAAAGATGAAATGAAAACATTTGTAAATATGCATTATCAGCTTAAAGAAAAAATGATGGATTTCTTCCTAAAATATTTATAAATTAAGATAAAAAAAATATCGAGGCAAAAACCTCGATATTTTTTTGTTGAAAGTTCAAAGTCGAAAAATGTCCTTTTTAAGACTTAAACGAACTCCCTTTCCTTCGGAAAGGGTTGGGGATAGGATTAAAAGTTCATTTTTAAGATTCAAATTCCTTAATTGTTTTTTTAATAATTGCCACACAATCCATTAGTTGTGCTTCATTCATTACCAAAGGTGGCGCAAAACGAATAATGTTTCCATGGGTAGGTTTTGCCAATAATCCATTGTCGCGCAGTTTTAAACAGATATCCCAAGCCGTTGAACTGTCTGGACTGTCGTTAATAACAATGGCGTTTAAAAGACCTTT
>JAQVGD010000142.1 GCA_028696945.1 Lutibacter sp. | reverse complement strand
GAATATCGGCTGTCCGAAAAAAATTGTACTTTTGCCCATAGCTGAATTTTTGGTTATAGATTAATTCTGCTATATACGAAAAATCCCTCAATTATTGAGGGATTTTTTATCGGACACTAATAATTTTCAATGGCTCTAGTTTAATTGAGCGTTGATATTTAATTTCAAATCCATATTTTGGAGGTTTCAAGTTGGTTCGAACGTAGAAAATTCAGTTATTCTCTTTAGGGTTAGGGTAAAAATAATTGAATTTTCAGCCCTTTGCTCTTTCCCCTCCAGATAGTTATCGGGACTAAAGCCGTGCCTGCTGGCAGGGGTAACAAAGTGCCGAAAACTGGATATTTCAATCATAATAGTCAGTTTAAACTAGGGCCATTGAAAAGTATTTAGTATTACGGTTTAACCGTACAAAATAAAGTATTTAGATTTGAATCTTATTTTTGAATAATTTGAAGTATAAGTGAATAACTGATGTTACTTGAGATTGCCCAATCTGTTAAGATAATTCAATTACGAAGTCCGAAGTTCCAGCTAAGCGTTGAATCGTTTATTTGTTTAACTGTTTAATATTGTTGAATCTTTTTAATCTTTTTAATTTTCATTATTAATCTGCCTGTCGGCGGGCTAGTTCAAATCCGCATATTCTATGATAAAAAGCAAGAAAAAATTATAAAAAAATGCCGAACCAAAAATTTATTAACCGCAAAGCACGCAAATAAAAACCGCAAAGCACGCAAAAAAGTTTTAAATCTATTAAATTCTAATTTCATAAATCATCTTGCATATTCTATTATAAAAAGCAAGTAAAATATTAAAAACCAAATCCAGAATCTAAAGATTTCTTCTTCTAAAATCGTAAATCAGCTATCGTAATTACATTTGCGTTAGGGAATGAAGTGAAAATCCTTTTTTGATTCGCCGATAGGCGAAGAAAAAAAGATTGAAACGAAATGCCCGACCCCCCCGCCAGTTGGCGGGGGGGAAACGCCCTTCAAAAAAGGCAGGCACAAAATATTATTTTTATTCCAGAAGTTTTTGAAAATTGGTTCTCAAAAATTTAAAATAATTAATCGGCTATACGATATTGAGTTATTTACCGTTATTTAATTTATGCGGGATTTAAACAATGATAGAATAATTTTTTTTGTTGGTGGTTAATTTGTATATATTTGGAAACACAAAATGTTAAACTTTTTAAATTATTTTGACATTAGTTTGCAGAACAATTATAAATCCTTAATTTGCGCCTCTTTAATTTTGATATTAAACTTAATGATTTACAATGACTTATAAAACAATTTCTCTATTGTTAATCGGATTTTTTTTCTTTACAATTAATTCCGCATTTTCGTATAAACCTGAAAGTCCAAAATTAACTGAAACCGTTGTAAGCAATAATATTACCTCTAAAGTTGAATTTATTTACAATAATTTGGCGGCCAATAGCTTCATGCTTCCCAAAAGGAAAAGCTTTGCGAAGGCGATGGAAGGGTATTTAAAATTGAAAAAAAACGGACTTATTCAAAAAGATATTTTAACCCTTGTTGATTATAGTTTGTCTTCCAAAGAAAATCGTTTATGGGTCATCGACCTAAAAAACAACATTGTTTTATTTCAGTCTTTGGTTTCTCATGGCAGAAATTCGGGAAATGAATTTGCGGCCAATTTTTCCAATAAACCAGAATCTTATAAAAGTAGCCTCGGTTTTTATGTAACCGGAGAAACATATTACGGCAAACACGGTTATTCATTGCGTTTGGACGGTTTGGAAAAGGGAATTAACAGCAATGCCAGAGCAAGAGCTATTGTTGTTCACGGAGCAGATTATGTTTCTGAAAAATTTGCTGAACAAAACGGAAGATTGGGCAGAAGCTTGGGCTGTTTGGCCTTGAAACAGGGTCTCACAAAAGAAGTTATTGATGTTATTAAAGACAAATCTTGCCTGTTTGTTTATTATCCTTCTTGAATGTAAACACTTGAAATTTTCCAATAAATAAGTGCCTAAAGTTTGGAGTGCCTAGAGTGCCTAAAGTTTTTCATATCAGTTCCACTCTATGTTTTTCTTTTTTTCGTATCCATAGTTTAACTGTGTTCAAATACACAGAGAAATAAAAACAATACATTTTTTAACTTTAAGTACTCCAAACTCTAGGCACTTTAAGTACTAAGGTTTCAATTAATCTAACTTTTTATACAAATCCACATCCAAATTGTAAAGGTCATCTCTAAATTGCAAAGTGCCATTTTCACTCCAGGCAGTCCAATATAAAATATGGACATAAACATCTTTTTTGATTTGCACTTGTAATGTTTTACCAGTATTGATAGCTTCATTAATTTTCTCCAAATTCCATTTTTCTGGATCATCCAATAAATATTCGGTAAGTTCAAACGGATTTTGAACCCGAACGCAGCCCGAACTCAATGCGCGAATATCCTTGTCAAAAAAACCTCTGGTATTAGTGTCGTGAAGATAAACAGTAAATCGGTTTGGAAAGGTAAACTTTACCAAACCAAGGGAGTTTGAGGCACCCGGACTTTGAACATAGCGGTAACTCCTTGCGCTGTTAATATTCCAGTTGTCGGCACTTACCTTTTGATTATTTGAATCGTAAATTGTAATTTTTTTGTTGCTGAAATAATTTCGGTTTCTGGACGCTGCCGGCACTACATCATTCCTTAAAATGGTTGGAGGAACTGTCCAAGTTGGATTGAAAATTATATGGGTCAGTTTAGAAGATAAAACTGGTGTTTTCCGTGCAGGCTTACCTATAATTACCCTGTGAACTCTTATCGTATCCGAGTTTTTAACAACGTGTAAGGAATAATCAGGAATGTTAATAATGAGATATTCAGGCTCAAATATTCTTGGAAACCACCGCCATCGTTCCATATTTGCGATGATTTGTTTTTTTCGATCTTCTTTTGTAAAATTTAGGGCTTGTACAGTTCCGCCCCCAATAACGCCATCCACACCAAGACCATGGCGTATTTGAAATTTTTTTACTGCCAATTCGGTGTCTTCATCATAAATAGGAGTAATGCTGTCTAAGGACTTTAAATCTTTCCAATACATTAATTTTTTTTTGATTTCAATCATTGCCTCATTGGAGTCGTTTAAAACAATTTTATTTTTGATTTCTATTTTTTTTAAATTGTCTTTTGGAAGCGCATTTATAATTTTAAGTGCGACTTTTAATCGTTTATAAACAAGATGATTGGGCGATGCTGAATTTACGGCATAGTCAAAAGAATCTTTTTTCTGAAAATTGAGCAGCAATGCTTTAAAGTCTATTTCGTTTTCTTTTAATTCCCAATTGCTGTAAAGTTTACTCGGGTTTAAACTTCCTTTTGAAACTTTTTGAACATAAAAACTTAAATTTTCAGTCAGCAAAATATCGTAATCCACCAATTCAGAATCGGATAGATTGTCAATATTTTCTTCTGATTTCTGTATTTTTTTTAGGTCGAAATCCTTCGGAAATAATCCATCATCCTGAACATGGTTAAAAAGCGAAATAATTTTTATTCTTGTTGAATCAGCCATCCAAATGGTTTTATTTTGAACAGCATTGTAAAAGGCCATTACGCTTGAATCTTTTATGGAAGCTATTTTGGCTGAATCAATAGGAATAATTTTACCTGCTTCTGTAATTTCTATTTTTGGAATCGGCACAATTTTAGGCGGCACTTTTTCTTTACAAGAAGTAAGAAGCAAGAACATTAAAAAAAATACAGAAATTGCCTTCATGGGCTTTATGGGAGTTTCACAGTAAAGATAAGGATTTTGCCCTTCGAAAGCAAAATTAATAGGGTCGATTTTAATTGAAAAACTATTTGAAAATCTATAAAATAACGGGGTGAATCTGATGGCATTTTGTCCAATTTTAGCAATAATCAATACAAAATATACAAATAAACAATCTCCTAATTTTTTGGATGTCGTAGTATTTCAGCATAAAATAACAATAATATATGGCGAAATGAGCAATGTTTTTTGCTTAATTAGCGGATATGTAAATTCCTTCTCGAAAATTAAAAAATAAATAAACATTGCGAATTATTCTAAAAAACGGACTTCTAATTAACTCATAGCTAAAAAAGCGAATTATTCTATTCTAAAATTTGTTAAATGAATAATTACATGAAATGATGTCAGCTTCTAAGTAAAAACAGCTAAATAAAAATAAAATTGAAAAAGAACATTCTTGTAAAATCACAAATTGACAAAATCAATCTTAAATACGTTTAAAAAATTGGTTTGGGTATCGTAGTTCAAAAATAATCAAATTGATATTTTTATTGGTTTTTATAATTTTGCACCCGTTCTTGTAACCTGAGCCTATTAAATGGCAGCAAACAAGAAATCGACTAAAAAAATAGTAAAAATGAGTAGTACATTATTTGATAAAGTTTGGGATTCGCACGTGATTCGCAAGATTAATGACGGACCGGATGTGTTGTTTATCGACCGACATTTAATTCACGAAGTGACAAGTCCAGTAGCGTTTTTGGGATTAAAAAGCAGAAATAATACGGTATTGTATCCTAACAGGACTTTCGCAACAGCCGATCATAACACGCCAACCATCAACCAACATTTGCCAGTTAAAGATCCTTTATCGGCAAATCAGTTAAAAGCATTGGAACAAAATGCTGCCGAATATGGAATTACACATTGGGGATTGGGCCATCAAAAAAATGGAATTGTCCATGTTGTTGGTCCGGAAAACGGAATTACGCTGCCTGGCGCAACCATTGTTTGTGGAGATTCACATACTTCTACGCACGGTGCTTTTGGCGCCATTGCTTTTGGTATTGGAACTTCGGAAGTTGAAATGGTGCTGTCTTCCCAATGCATTATGCAACCCAAACCCAAAAAAATGCGGATAAACGTGAGCGGAAAACTCGGCTTTGGTGTTACGCCAAAAGATGTGGCTCTGTTCATTATTTCTAAACTTTCAACCTCAGGTGCCACAGGTTATTTTGTGGAATATGCTGGCGATGTTTTTAAAAACATGAGTATGGAAGGGCGAATGACAGTTTGTAATTTAAGTATCGAAATGGGTGCGCGAGGCGGAATTATTGCTCCCGATGAAAAAACTTTCGACTATATAAAAGGCCGTTTGTTTACGCCAAAAGGAGAAGCTTGGGACAAAGCAATGGACTATTGGAAAACGCTAAAAACGGATACCGATGCGGTTTTTGATGAAGAAATCAATTTTATTGCAATAGATATTGAACCGATGATTACCTACGGTACCAATCCGGGAATGGGAACAAGCATTTCAAACTATATTCCAAAAGCGGAAGAGGTTGAAGGCGGCGTTGCTTCTTACAGAAAATCGTTGGATTATATGGGATTTCATGAAGGAGAAAAAATGATTGGAAAAAAAGTGGATTATGTCTTTTTGGGAAGTTGCACCAACGGAAGAATTGAGGATTTTAGAGCGTTTGCATCTATTGTAAAAGGAAGAAAAAAAGCCGATAATATTACGGCTTGGTTGGTGCCAGGCTCTCATGTGGTTGAGGAACAAATAAAAGAAGAGGGGTTGTTGGATATTATCCATGCGGCTGGATTTGAATTGCGTGAACCCGGCTGTTCTGCCTGTTTGGCCATGAACGACGATAAAGTGCCTGCCGGAAAAGTGGCGGTAAGCACTTCAAACAGAAATTTTGAAGGACGTCAAGGTCCTGGCTCAAGAACTCTGTTGGCAAGTCCGCTAGTGGCTGCAGCAACCGCAGTTACTGGCGTTTTAACCGATCCAAGAACTTTATTATAAAGCCCCCTAGCCCCGAAGGGGGAACTATCAATGGAGCGGAAATTTTTTTTGAAATAAGAATTAGTAATTAACAAATTAATATTCCCCTCTAGAGCAGCATGTCCCGCTTTTTCAGCGGGAGGGTTAGGGGTGTGTTTTTCGTTACCAACCACCCATAACAGATAACAGATAATTTTAAACTTTATACTTAAACAATGGCTTACGATAAATTTGAAACATTAAAAAGCACGGGAGTGCCATTGCCAATTGAAAATGTGGACACCGACCAAATTATTCCAGCGCGTTTTTTAAAGGCTACGGAACGCGTGGGTTTTGGCGACAATCTTTTCAGGGATTGGAGATACAATCCAGACAATACGCCAAAATCGGATTTTGTATTGAACAATCCAGTTTACAAAGGAAAAATCTTGGTGGGAGGCAAAAATTTTGGCTCGGGATCTTCTAGGGAACATGCGGTTTGGGCAATTTATGATTACGGATTCAGGTGCGTAGTTTCCAGCTTTTTCGCCGATATTTTCAGGGGAAATTGTTTGAATATCGGCGTATTGCCGGTACAGGTGAGCGCTAAATTTTTAGACAAAATTTATAAGGCCATTGAAGCAAATCCCAATACGGAAATTGAAATAAATCTGCCAAAACAAACCATTACTTTATTGGAAAACGGCGATCAGGAGTCATTTGACATCAATTCCTACAAAAAAGAAAATATGTTAAACGGCTATGATGATATTGATTATTTAACGAAAATGAAAGCTGAAATTCAGGATTTTGCAGAAACAAGGCCTTTTTAAATAATATTGGGTTTTCGTCAACCTGAATTTATTTCAGGTTCTCATAATAATGGACGATATTTTTTAATAAATTGAGAATACCAGGTTATAATATTTTTGAGCTGACCTCTTTTTAAATTAAAATTTTCACTCAAAATAGTTGAATAAAACATGAAAAGAAGAAAAATTGAAATCATGGATACCACGCTTCGCGATGGGGAACAAACCTGCGGAGTCTCTTTTTCGGCTGCAGAAAAACTTACCATTGCAAAGCTTTTGCTGGAAGAACTTCAGGTGGACAGAATTGAAATTGCTTCGGCAAGAGTTTCCGAAGGCGAATTTCAGGCGGTAAAAAATATAACGGATTGGGCAAAAAAAAATGGATATATAGCTAAAGTGGAAGTGCTGACTTTTGTTGATGGCGGCCAGTCGATAAATTGGATGAAAGAATCTGGGGCTAAGGTTCAAAATTTATTGACCAAAGGTTCTTTAAACCACTTAACGCACCAACTCAAAAAAACACCCGAACAACATTTTTCCGAAATAAAAGAAACAATTGCCTTGGCGCAAAAGGAAGGAATCGCTACCAATGTATATTTGGAAGACTGGAGCAACGGGATGCGAAATTCACAAGAATACGTTTTTCAATATTTGGCATTTCTGGCCACACAGCCGATAACCAGAATATTATTGCCCGATACACTTGGCGTTTTAACGCCAAAAGAAACCCATCAGTATTTTTCAAAAATAACGGCCAAATATCCGAAGTTGCATTTCGATTTTCACGCGCATAACGATTACGATTTGAGCGTGGCAAATGTCATGGAAGCCATAAATGCCGGTGCAAAAGGATTGCACATTACCGTGAATGGAATGGGAGAACGCGCCGGAAATGCGCCCTTGGCCAGCGTTGTTGCGGTAATTAACGACTTCTATAAAAATGAAGTTGAAATTTCGGTGAATGAAACTTCCCTATATTCCGTCAGCAAATTGATTGAAGCGTTTTCAGGCATCAGAGTTCCTTCGAATAAACCGATAGTGGGCGAAAATGTGTTTACACAAACTGCCGGAATTCACGCCGATGGCGACAATAAAAACAATTTGTATTTCAACGATTTGCTGCCCGAACGATTTGGCAGAAAACGCGCTTATGCCTTAGGGAAAACTTCCGGAAAAGCAAATATTGAAAAAAATCTGCAGGAATTGGGACTGGAACTCAATCAGGAAGATCTAAAAAAAGTGACCCAACGCATTATTGAACTCGGCGACCAAAAGGAATCGGTTTCAAAAGAAGATTTGCCTTATATCATCTCCGATGTGCTGAACAGCAATTTATATCAGGAAAAAATCGTTGTTGAATCCTATGTTTTAACGCATTCCAAAGGCCTAAAACCCTCCACAACTATTGCCGTAAAAATGGACGGACAGCTGTATGAAGAGCACGCTTATGGCGACGGACAGTTTGATGCTTTTATGAATGCCTTGCACAAAATATACAAAAGGAAGAAAAAAAACTTGCCAAAATTGGTGGATTATGCGGTCAGGATTCCGCCGGGAAGCACTTCCGATGCCTTGTGTGAAACCATTATTACCTGGCAAAATGAGGAAAAGAGATTTATTACAAGAGGCCTGGATTCGGACCAAACGGTGTCCGCAATTAAAGCCACCCAAAAGATGTTGAATATTTAAAGCAATAAAAATTTGGGCGTTCCCCTACGGGTCAGGCTATCGCTGCAATCCGTCATTGCGAGGTACGAAGCAATCTTTCAAAAATATTGCTTCACAAACTCGCAATGCCGGGATTTCCGCTCTATCCTTAACGCAGCTTGAATTAATAATGAATAATTAATGATAAATAATTGAAAATTTAGAATAGATATCAATAATTTTTTTAGCGCACCTTGCGGTTTTATCTTTGCGGTATTTGCGGTTAAATTTTTTGGTTCGGAGTTTTTTTATAATTTCTTCTTACTTTTATCATAGAATACGCAGCTTGAATTAATAATGAATAATTAATGATAAATAATTTAAATCGGAGAATGTTTTTTTAGCGCACCTTGCGGTTTTATCTTTGCGGTATTTGCGGTTAAATTTTTTGGTTCGGAGTTTTTTTTATAATTTTTTCTTGCTTTTAATCATAGAATACACAGTTTGATTTAATAATGAATAATTAATGATGAATAATTGAAAATTTAGAATAGATATCAATAATTTTTTTAGCGCACCTTGCGGT
>JAQVGD010000141.1 GCA_028696945.1 Lutibacter sp. | reverse complement strand
TTTATGGATAATATGGGAATCGGAAGTTCCAATTCCTGTATGAATTCTCGGGCGTTTTGCGTATTTTAGGGCAGCTGCAGCAACTTCAATATCCTTTTGATTTGCTCGTGTAAGTCCGCAAACTACGGCGTTTTTAACAATTTTTGAAATTTCCAAGACCGAATTGTAATCGCCCGGACTGGAAACTGGAAATCCGGCCTCAATTACATCAACACCTAAATTATCAAGTCGGTTTGCAATGATTAGTTTTTGTTCAGTATTTAACTTGCAGCCAGGCACCTGTTCTCCATCTCTTAAGGTTGTGTCAAAAATTTGAACGTTGTTTATACTCATTTTCGATTTTTTTTATTACATTATAAATTATATTTCATTATAGATTATCAAAAATAGGGTATGGTTTTTTTTATATACTTTTGTAAATGGGATAGTTTACTATATTCAAACCCTAAATGGGATAGTTAAATTACTGATACTTAGAATAATAAAAATAATTTGGTTACAATGGCTATTGATCAAAAAGATGCGCTTTTTATGTTGGTAAAGTCACTTTCGAAATCGGAAAAGCGGCAATTTAAACTGTATGCGGGAAGATTGGGCGGAAATGCTGAGGCTAATTTTATGGCTTTATTTAATTTATTGGATAAAGTTTCGGAGTATGACGATGAATTGATTTTAGGTAAAACAAAGATTAAAAAGCAACAAATATCAAATACAAAGGCTCATTTATACAAACAAATTTTGGTGAGTTTGCGCTTTAATCCTGTGCACCAAAACGTTCGTGTTCATATTCGGGAGCAATTCGATTTTGCGTCAATTTTATACAATAAAGGATTGTATAAGCAGAGTTTAAAAATTTTGGATAAGGCAAAAGAACTGGCGTTAAACAACGGCGAAAACAATTTGGCCTATGAAATTGTAGAGTTTGAAAAAGTGATAGAGTCTCAATATATTACCCGAAGTATGAGCAACAGGGCGGATGAATTGGCGATTCAGGCAAAAGAACTGAGTTTAAAAAATGTTCGCATTAGTAAATTGTCAAATCTTTCCCTTCAATTATATAGTTTGTTTTTAAAAGAAGGCTATGTAAAAGACGATAAGGGACTAAAAAGAGTGACGGCCTATTTTGAAAAGAAGTTGCCTAAATATAAGTTTTCTGAATTGAGTTTTAAGGAAAAATTGTTTTTATATCAGGCCTATTTATGGCATAGCTTTATTTTGCAGGATTTTGTTTTGAGTTACAGATACTCTCAGAAATGGGTTGATTTGTTTGAAGAAAACCCTGAAATGAAAATCCAGAATCCTGTATTTTATTTAAAAGGTGCCAATTATTTGCTGGAATCGCTTTACTTAATCAAACATAAAACCAAGTACAATAGTGTTCTTGAACACTTAACTTCGGATATTAAAAACGAAAATATTACGATGAATGAAAACACCAAAACCTTGGCGTTTTTATACTTCAACCAAAATAAATTAAATTATTATTTTTTAGAGGGAGAATTTACAGAAGGCTTGGGTTTTGTATCAGGTTTGTTAAAGGAAATTCCCAAACATGAAGGTAATATAGATGCACATCATATTATGGTTTTTTATTATAAAATTGCCTGTATGTATTTTGGTGCTGGTAAAAATGAGGAATGTATTTTTTACCTAGAGAAAATTATAGACAACAAGCATTTAAAAATGCGTGAAGACTTGCTGTGTTTTTCCCGTATTTTAAATTTAGTGGCTCATTATGATGCAGGATTAGATGAAAATATTGAAAAACTAATCGTTTCAACGTATCAGTTTTTGATAAAAATGAACGATTTGCATCAAGTGCAGCGCAAAATGATTCAATTCCTGAAAAATCTAAAATACATTTATCCTCAGGAGCTTCATAAAGCATTTGTTAATTTACATGTGGAATTGCTTAAGTATGAAAATCATCCTTATGAAAAAAGAGCATTTTTGTATCTAGATATTTTGTCGTGGTTGGAAAGCAAAATAGCGCACGTTCCTGTTGAAGAAATCATTCGGCAAAAGGCTGAAAAATTGGTAAAATAAAAAAAATATAATATTTTTTGCTGGTTTTAATTAATATTTCCCATATTTGCCGCTAATGAAACAAATAATTCTAAATATCATTTCTATTCGTGTCTCTGTGATAATTTCACAAGGAGGTTATAGGATGTTGTTTTAGTTTTATCAAAAAAATTATAAGAAATCTTCCTAATAGCCATTAGGAAGATTTTTTTTATGACATAATCATTGTAAAAAATATAGAGTTAACTAATTGGCAAACAAGAGTATAAGTAAAATTAAAAGAAAGTGGATACTGTAAAACAATTAAATGTAAAAAACGCAAAACAAATACCTAGTTTAAATTTGGCGTTTATGTAAAAAACACCAACAAAACTAGGGTTGTTTCAATAAATTTTAACAGAAATAAATAATTACTAATATAAATGCAACTAAATAAATACAGCAAAAGAGTCACACAAGATGAAACACAGCCAGCTGCACAAGCCATGTTATATGGCGTTGGTTTGACTGATGAAGATATGAAAAAACCTCAGATAGGCATTGCAAGCACAGGTTTCGATGGAAATCCCTGCAATATGCACCTAAATAACCTTGCCTATAAAATTAAGGAGGAAGTCAATAAAAAAAATCAGGTCGGATTGGTATTTAACACCATTGGCGTAAGCGACGGAATTTCCATGGGAACATCGGGAATGAACTATTCCCTGCCTTCGCGAGATATTATTGCCGATTCTATTGAAGTAGTAATGAACGCTCAAAGTTACGATGCTTTGGTGGCTGTTGTTGGCTGCGATAAAAATATGCCTGGTGCTATTATTGCGATGTTGCGGTTGAACAGACCATCATTAATGGTTTATGGCGGAACAATTGCTTCAGGAAGATACCAAGGGAAAAAATTAAATATTGTTTCGGCATTTGAGGCTTTGGGGCAAAAAATTGCCGGCGTTATTTCAGAAGAAGAATTTAGAGAAATTATAAAAAATGCCATTCCGGGAGCAGGTGCCTGCGGTGGAATGTACACAGCAAATACGATGTCGTCTTCCATAGAGGCTTTGGGTTTTGCATTGCCTTACAATTCCTCCATTCCTGCGGAAAATGAACAGAAAGAAACGGAAATGGAAAGAATCGCTTCGGCTATTAAAAATTTATTGGAACTCGATTTAAAACCATTGGACATCATCACAAAAAAATCGTTGGAAAATGCAGTGGCTTTGGTAAATGCCTTGGGAGGATCTACCAATGCAGTACTTCATTATTTGGCGATTGCACACGCTGCAGGTATCGATTTTACCTTGGAAGATTTTCAACGCGTGAGCGATAGAACGCCGCTGATAGCCGATTTAAAACCAAGTGGTGAATACTTGATGGAAGATGTTCATAGCGTTGGAGGAACGCCAGCCGTGATGAAATATTTATTGGATAAGGGGCTGTTACACGGGGATTGTATGACGGTTACCGGAAAAACGTTGGCTGAAAACTTGGCAAATGTTACACCTTTAAGTTTTGAAGAAGACCAACATGTGATTCATACCACTGAAAAGGCCTTGAAATCATCGGGAAATATTCAAATTTTATATGGAAACCTTGCCACAGAAGGATCTGTTGCTAAGATAAGTGGAAAAGAAGGAGATTTATTTGAAGGAAAAGCAGCGGTTTTTGATGGCGAGCAAGATGCAAACGATGGTATTGGCGCAGGAAAAGTCTCAAAAGGTGATGTGGTGGTAATTCGTTATGTTGGCCCAAAAGGTGGACCTGGAATGCCGGAAATGTTAAAGCCTACCTCTATGATTATGGGTGCTGGTTTGGGAAAATCGGTGGCACTGGTAACAGACGGACGTTTTTCGGGCGGTACACACGGATTTGTGGTAGGACATATCACTCCTGAAGCGCAATCTGGTGGCACAATTGCATTGGTAAAGGATGGCGATATCATTGTGATTGATGCTAAAAATAAAACAATCAATGTAAAATTGACTGAGGAGGAACTGGTTTTTAGAAAAGCGATATGGAAAGCACCAGAGCCAAAACATAAAAAAGGAATATTATATAAATATGCAAAAATCGTTTCAACAGCTTCAGAAGGTTGCGTAACGGATAAATTTTAAAGGTATGGAAACATTAAAGAAGGAAGTTCAGGAAATAAAAGCTGTAAAATCGGTTAGAATGTCGGGGGCTGAAGCAGTCATCAGATGTTTGATGGAAGAAGGTTCAACCCTAGTTTATGGCTATCCAGGTGGTGCTATTATGCCCATTTATGATGAACTGTATAAATATAGGGAAAAATTTCATCACGTGTTGACGCGCCACGAGCAAGGTGCTATTCATTCGGCACAAGGCTTCGCTCGCGTTACAGGAAAAGTAGGAGTTGTTTTTTCAACTTCAGGTCCGGGAGCAACCAATTTGGTAACTGGAATTGCCGATGCACAAATTGATTCTACGCCTTTGGTTTGCATTACAGGCCAAGTAAGTTCTCACTTGTTGGGTTCTGATGCATTTCAGGAAACAGACATCATTGGCATTTCTACGCCAGTGACAAAATGGAATTATCAAATTACCAAGGCAAGTGAAATTCCAGAGGTTATTGCGAAAGCATTTTATATCGCAAAATCTGGTCGTCCAGGTGTGGTATTGATAGACATTACTAAAGATGCCCAATTTGGAGAACTCGACTTTTCCTATAATAAATGTGTAAAAGTTAGAAGTTACAAGGCAATTCCAACATTGAACATTACAAAGGTTAAAGAAGCTGCCGCATTAATTAACGCTGCTAAAAAACCATTGATTGTATGGGGACAAGGCGTTATTATTGGTTCGGCAGAGCAGGAATTTAAAAATTTTATAGAAAAGACAGGCATTCCATCGGCATGTACAGGCTTGGGCTTGTCGGCTTTAGAAACAGACCATCCTTTGCATGTGGGTATGGTTGGAATGCACGGAAATTACGCACCAAACGTATTGACAAACCAATGTGATGTGCTGATTGCCATCGGAATGCGTTTTGATGATCGCGTTACCGGAAATTTAAATTCTTACGCGAAGCAAGCAAAAATTATTCATTTTGAAATTGATCCTTCAGAAGTGGATAAAAATGTGAAAACCGATGTAGCCGTTTTGGGTACCGTAAAAGAATCGTTGGTTGAGATGATGCAATTTGTAAACAAAGCGAATCATCAGGAATGGATGCAAGAATTTCATAAATTGTATGAAATTGAGAAGGAAGTTGTGATTAACGATCAACTTAAGCCAACTAAAGAAGGCTTGACAATGAGTGAAGTTTTGGCAGAAATTAATAAAGAAACCAAGGGCGAAGCGGTAATTGTGTCTGATGTTGGACAGCACCAAATGATTGCTTGGCGTTATGCGAAATTCACAAAAACCAGAAGCAACATCACTTCGGGTGGATTGGGAACTATGGGATTTGGCTTGCCAGCTGCCATTGGCGCAAAAATGGGGGCACCAGATCGTGAAGTTATCGCCATTATTGGAGATGGCGGCTATCAAATGAACATTCAGGAATTAGGAACTATGCTTCAAACAAAAGTAGCCGTAAAAATTGTGGTATTAAATAACAGCTTTTTGGGAATGGTAAGGCAGTGGCAAGAATTATTTTTCGACAGGCGTTATGCTGCAACAGTGATGACAAATCCCGATTTTGTGAAAATTGCCGAAGGATATAGCATAGAAGCCAATAGGGTTTCAAAACGTGAAGATTTGGCCGATGCCATCAAAAAAATGACAGATTCAAAAGAGGCTTATTTTTTAGAAGTTGTTATTGAACCAGAAAGCAATGTGTTTCCTATGATACCTTCAGGGGCAAGTGTTTCAGATATAAGATTAAGTTAATTATGGAAGAAAAACAAGTTTATACCGTATCGGTTTATACCGAAAATAATATAGGAATATTGAACAGATTGTCTGCAATATTTTTAAAACGCCATATCAATATTGAAAGCATGACCGTTTCCGAATCGGAAATTGACCATGTACACCGATTTACCTTTGTGGTAATTGTGACAGAAACACTGATTAGAAAAGTAGTGCTTCAGTTGGAAAAGCAAATTGAAGTAATCGGTGCTTTTTTTCATACGGAAGATGAAATTATTTATCACGAAATTGCATTGTTTAAAGTTTCATCTGAACATTTATACGATGAAAATATTCAGAATAAATTAAGATTAAGAAGGGCACACATTATTGCAATTACAGAGCGATATTTTGTGATAGAGGCCTCAGGTTTAAAAGAAGATATAGACAATATGTATCAAAAATTAAAGCCTTATGGATTGATGCAATTTGTCCGTTCAGGATGCATTGCGATTTCAAGACCAAGAATGGCGATATCAGATGTATTGAAAGAAATAGCCCCTAGCTTGTAGGGACAGGTCGCGACCTGTCCGTTCATAATTATATCGCGATTTGTCCGTTCAAAAGGATAAAAGTAGGGACAGGTCGCGACCTGTCTCCCCTCTTGAGAGGGTTAAGGGTGTGTTTTTTATGAATTATAAATCGAAATTTAAAACACACAAATAAATAATTTAAAAATAAAAAGATAAAAATGACAAATTATTTTAACACATTACCTTTACGTTTACAATTACAACAATTGGGAATATGTGAATTTATGGATTCCTCAGAATTTGAAGATGGCGTAAAAAAACTGAAAGGTAAAAAAATCGTAATTGTTGGTTGTGGCGCACAAGGTCTTAACCAAGGATTGAATATGAGAGATTCCGGATTGGATGTTTCTTATACTTTGCGAGAAGAAGCAATAAAAGAACAACGCCAGTCTTATAAAAATACGGTGGATAACAAGTTTAAAGTTGGAACTTATCAAGAAATGATTCCTACAGCTGATTTGGTAATCAACTTAACACCCGACAAGCAGCACACCAGCGTGGTTTCTGCAATTATGCCTTTGATGAAAAAAGGAGCGATACTTTCTTATTCTCACGGATTTAATATTGTGGAAGAAGGTATGCAAATTCGCAAAGACATTACGGTAATTATGGTTGCACCAAAATCGCCCGGCACTGAAGTTAGGGAAGAGTACAAGCGTGGTTTTGGTGTACCGACATTGATTGCCGTGCACCCAGAAAACGATCCTAACGGTGATGGATTTGAATATGCAAAAGCGTATTGTGCGGCTACGGGCGGACATAAAGCGGGCGTGTTGCATTCTTCTTTTATTGCTGAGGTTAAGTCAGATTTAATGGGCGAACAAACTATTTTGTGTGGTTTGTTGCAAACGGGTTCTATTTTGTCCTTCAATAAAATGACAGAAAAGGGAATTGAACCGAGCTATGCTTCAAAATTGATTCAATACGGCTGGGAAGTGATTACCGAAGCCTTGAAATATGGCGGAATTACCAATATGATGGATCGCTTGTCGAATCCAGCAAAAATTAAGGCTTTTAGACTTTCAGAAGAGTTAAAGGAAATTATGCGTCCGCTGTTTCAAAAACACATGGATGACATTATGAGTGGCGAATTTTCTAAAACTATGATGGAAGATTGGGCAAATGACGATAAAAACTTATTGAAATGGAGGGCAGAAACTGGTGAAACAGCTTTTGAAAAAACAGATGCAGGCAGTATGAAAATCACGGAACAGGAATTTTTTGACAATGGGGTGTTAATGGTCGCTTTTGTAAAATCTGGTGTGGAATTGGCTTTTGAGACCATGACAGAATCTGGTATCAAAGAAGAATCGGCATATTATGAATCGCTTCATGAAACACCGTTAATTGCAAATACCATAGCTCGTAAAAAATTGTTTGAAATGAATAGAATTATTTCAGATACTGCGGAATACGGTTGCTATTTATTTGACCATGCCTGCAAACCTTTATTGGCCGATTTTATGAAGAAAATTGATGCCGATGTCATTGGCAAAAAATATGGCGAAGGAAAAGATGATGGTGTTGACAACAAAGAATTGATTGAAATTAATGAAGCCATCAGATTCCACGAAATAGAATTGATTGGTTATGATTTACGTGAATCTATGACTGCAATGACTAAAATTATTGAGTAATAAATTATTTGGAAGCTGTCTAAAAATTAAAATTCACGTCAATCTGAACTTGTTTCAGGTTCACATAATGATTAAAAATCACTTTGGTGGGATTCTGAAATAAATTCAGAATGACGAATTTCATGATTTTTTAGACAGCCTCTTTAAAATTAGTTTTTTTAATTACGCAAAATTTAAATATGCCAATTTGTTAAATTTGAATAGTTCAATCTAAATTTTCGTTAATTATATAACAAGTTTCTCTTTGTGTTTATTTTTTATTTAATATTGCACCGATGAAAATATACAATTCAAATATAACTGCAAGAATTCCCAGTCGCCTTTTTGGCTTTTACCGCCGTATGCGCTAATTCTACCTACAAAAAGCAGTTATTAATTTTCATTTTTCAATATCCATTTTGCAAAACTTTTTTTACATAATACCATTTTCTAAGCTAATTTTATCATATTCAGAAAGTATGTTTGTTTGTGTTATTTCCCGTCGCCGCCCCTTGAGGGCATAAGACTTTTCGAAAATGATGCGTTCGTTTTCACCTTTAGAAAAACATAAAATTTTACACCTGAATTTAATAATTGAGCCAATGAAAGTTGTCATCGCTAATGAATCGCATATTCAATATGCTGAATTAATTTGTGAAACCATAAGAGAATCTGCGAAGGTTAGAGGTACTGGTATTGCAGAAAGAACTCCAGAATACATTACCAAAAAAATCAGCACCAGCCACGC
>JAQVGD010000140.1 GCA_028696945.1 Lutibacter sp. | reverse complement strand
ATTTTGGTAAACATTAATGATCCAAACGAGGCTCCTGAATTTTCAAAAAAACTCCAAAATTCAACAATTTATAAAGTGGAAGATTGGCAAGCGGCAAATGAACAATCCATGTCTAACAAAAAAACAAGGCAGGTTATGTTCGGTTCAATTTCATTGGCCATTTTATTGGTTGCAGCATTTGGTATTTATAATATCATCAATATGACTATCAAAGAAAAACTAAATGATATTGCCATTCTTAAAGCAACAGGATTTTCGGGAAAAGACGTAATCAATATTTTTTTAAAAGAATCGTTGATTATGGGAATTATAGGAACATCATTTGGATTACTGATGGCTACTGGCTTAATTAAACTTGTGAGCGGTATTTATATTGGTGGCGACCGAGAATATTTCCCCATTGGATATGAGCCTCCAATCTTTTTGATTGGTGCAATTCTCGGTGTTTTAATCACTTTAGGAGCTGGCTATATTCCTGCAATTGGAGCCGCAAAAATTGATCCTATTGAAATATTTAGAAAATAATGGAAAAAAAAGTTATTCTTCAAACAAAAAAAATAGGTAAATACTTTTACCAACCAGTAAAGTTTAAAGCTTTGGATGATATTTCGTTTGAAGTGTTTGATAGCGAATTTATTACGATGATTGGGAAATCAGGCAGCGGAAAATCGACTTTATTGTATATTCTTTCTACGATGGATACCGATTATGAGGGAGAATTATTTATTGGTGGCGAAAAAATAACTGGACAGAAACCCAATTACCTTGCTGCCATCAGAAACAAAAATATTGGATTTGTATTTCAATTTCATTATCTCCTCCCTGAATTTTCATGCTTAAAAAATGTGATGATTCCAGCATTAAAACTAGGAAAATTATCTCCCCAAGAAATAGAAGAGCAAGCCTATCAAAAATTAGATCTTTTGGGAATAAAAAACCAAGCATTAAAACCGGCATCTAAACTTTCTGGAGGACAACAACAAAGAGTCGCCATTGCAAGAGCTTTAATAAACCATCCAAAAATTATTATGTGCGATGAACCCACGGGTAATTTAGACAGCAAAAACACAAGTATTGTCCTTGAAACATTTCATCAATTATCAAAAGAGTTTAAGCAAACTATTATTGCGGTAACGCACGATAATGATTTTGCCAAAGCCTCAAATAGAATTATAGAATTGGCCGATGGCAAACTAATTCACAATACTTAAAAAGAATTTAATAGATATTACTAAAAATTTATATAACTGAATAGTTAACAAACTAAAATGATATGGATAAAAAGATAATAATCGTAAAAAAGAATTCGGGTGAATTTGAACCATTCGAAATGCATAAACTTGAAAAATCTCTTAAAAAAAGTGGTGCTACTGAGCAAGAAATTAAAACAATAATAAAAAGTATTTACCCGTTGATTTATGACGGAATTTCTTCTGATGTTATATATGGAAAGGCTTATTTTTTATTAAAAAAACTCAATAGTGTCTCTGCTTCAAAATACAGTTTAAAAAGAGCGATTTTTGACTTGGGTCCTACAGGATATCCTTTTGAAAAATTAATAGGTGCTTTATTAAGGCAAAAAGGTTATATTACCGAGGTAAGTGTAATATTACAGGGAATAAGTGTTTCCCATGAAATTGATGTTTTGGCGGAAAAAGATGGAAATACCTATGCCATAGAATGTAAATTTCATTCAAGTCCCAAAACCGTATGTGACGTAAAAATTCCATTATATATTAACTCAAGATTTCTGGATGTTCAAAAAAAATGGAATAGTTCTGAGAAAAGAACCCATTTAAAACAAGGGTGGTTGGTTACCAACACAAGATTTACCGAAGATGCCATAAACTATGCCAAGAGCGTTGACTTAACTTTGTTTAGTTGGGATTACCCAAAAAATAATGGAATTAGCAAAAATATTGATGAGTTTGGTTTGTACCCAATCACAGCTTTAACATCATTAAAGAAAAACGAAAAAACTGAACTTATTAAAAATAATATTATCTTAGTCAAAGAAATTATAGAAAAGCCTGAAATTTTAAAAGATTTGAATTTTACATATCAGGAATCACTTACAATTATTGAAGAGGCAGAAAAATTATATAATACAAAAAACATGAATCATGAAAAACGAAGATAATAAAACCAGCTCATTAAAATTAAAGAAAGAAAAACTGCAAAAACTTGATTTACGTGGGATCCAAACTCTTTTCAGGAATGTTTCGAGAAATCATTACACACTTTTAAAAATGGTTGACAACAAGGCCAAAATTATACTTACCGTAAATTCTATTATAACGTCCATATTTTTCGGCATTCACTTTTTTAATTATGGAACAAAAGTGATTACAATCAACGTAGGGACCAGAATACTGGTAATCAGCAGTATGTTATCCATGGTTTTTGCTTTGATTAGTATGTTGCCTCATCGTTACTTTGGTAAATCATTTAACAAAAGTGGTTATAAAGGGGCATTATATGCTGAAAATTTTTCAAGAGAATCTTTGGAAGACTTTAAACAAGAATTTAAACGTATTATGTCAAAAGGACAAAACATTTATGATGAAATGATTGGCGATCTTTATTTTTTAGGACAAGTTATCAGTATTAAACAAAGAATATTAACCTTTTCGGTTATTATTTTTTTGATTGGACTAGTTGCAACAATTGTCTATATTTTACAGACTATAGACCTATAAACTTATTGAAAAGCAAATCTTATGAAAAATTAACTACCCACCAATTTTTTTAATAAATTCATCTTTATAATTTTGCCCGATTGGAATCCTAACTCCATCGATAAGTATTCTGTTTCGTTGAACAGAATTTATGTGCTTTAATGAAACGATGTACGATCTATGCACTCTTATAAATAAATCATCAGGCAATTTTTCCTCAATTTTTTTGAAATTACTCAAGGTTAAAATTGGCTTATGTGAGGTGGAAAATATTTTTATGTAATCTTTTAACCCTTCAAAATATTTGATATCGTCAAAATTTAATTTTATGTTTTCATAATCAGATTTAACAAAGATAAAATTAGGAGAACCTGAATTTTTAGTTGAAGGCGAACTTTCTTCTTTTTTTAATGAATAAAGATCTTGAGCTCTGTTAACCGCTTTTAAAAATCGATGAAATGGGATTGGTTTAATTAAATAATCCACGGCATTTAAATTAAACCCTTCAATGGCATAATGGGAATAAGCAGTTGTAAAAATAAATAAGGGCTTGATCTCTAAGGATTTTATAAACTCAATACCTGAAAAATCGGGCATTTCAATATCCAAAAAAATTAAGTCTATTTTATTATTTTGTAAAATTGACACCGCTTCAATTGCATTTGAACAGCATGAAACTAGTTTTAAATTGGGAACTTTAGACACAAAATCTTCCAGTAACTCTAAAGCTAAGGGTTCGTCGTCAATAATTATGCAATTCATCATTTTTTTAATTTTAACAATAATTCAACCTTAAACAATTTGTCGGATTCTTCAATATTTAAAGTATGCGAATTGGGATAGAGTATATTCAATCTATTTTTAATGTTTTCTATTCCAATCCCCGAGCTGTGATTATTCTTTTCTTTTAGGGAAATATAATTACTTGCCTTTAAGCTCAAAAAATCATCTTCAACCTTTATCTCGATATTAATATTCGTTTTTCCGGTATAATCCGTTCCATATTTAAAAGCATTTTCAATAAATGAAATTAAAAGTAGCGGTTCAATATTGTAATCTAGCTTTCCCCTAACATTAAATCTAACCCCGCTTGAATCTTTTAATCTCAGATTTTGAAGGGATATGAAGTTTTTTATATAATCTATTTCATTTTGAAGGGTCACGAACTCTTTATTGGTTTCATAAATCATATATCTCATTAACTCTGATAATGTAATGATAGCCACCGTAGTATCGTCAGATTTTTTATTTGCCAAAGAATAAATACTATTTAAAGTATTAAATAAAAAGTGTGGATTTAACTGTGTTTTCAAAAAGGACAATTCGGCATTTATCTTTTGTGTTTTGATTAAATTTTTAATCTTTTCACTTTTATACCATTCAATAGATAATTTAATGCTTAAACTGATTGCAAATAATAAAAAAATAACTATTCCTTGAATAAAACTTACCAAAAACATATTTTTTGATTTTATTACACCATTCCCATTCTCAAAATTCAGTAATTCCTGTTGATTCCCAAAACCTGACATAAAAGGAATCGATGGTAAAATATTTTGGTATAAAAAAACAAAAGAGGCAATAAATACCATAGAAACAAAAGCATATAGTCCAATTTTTTTATTTAGCAATAATCTAGGAACCAAGAAACTATAATTCAAATAGAAAATAGCAATGTTTAAAAATAATCTGTAATAAAAAAAGTCATCCACAGGAAAATAATTAAACTTATTATAAAAAGTACTTAGAATTATTAGGATAACTATAACCCAGCACAGGATGTGTAAAATTGTTGGGGATATATTTTTTATGTTAATTTTCAACAGGTTATTTCATTTAAAACAGTTCCAAAATTAGGAATTTATCGCCTATAAAATTACGCCATTAATTTGAAGTTCTTTGTAGGTAATACTAGGTATTTTTTTGTTTTTTAATTTTTCAATCATTAACTCACCAATAATAACAGCATCCTTTTTAGTAGCAAAAGGTTTTTTAACTTGGATTCCTGGAATGATGTCTTGTTTAATAATGACCTTATCTTTTTTTAAGATTGAATATCCCCAGCCATTATTTACCATAAATGTTTCTAATTTATAATCATTGGTTGAAGTGGCTGTGCCTCCCAGTTTAACAACAAGTATTGCAGTTATTATTAAAACAGTGAAAATAAATATCCATTTTTTCATTTGCAGTTATCAATTAATTATGTTGTCTTTGTTATAGGTCTGGCCATTCAAAAGTTTTTTAGGTAATAAAAGCCAAACAAAAATGCTTGGCTTTTATGTTTAAATTAAACTAACCTACTATTAAATAAAGACTTTAATCGTCTAAATCACTTTCTTCATCTGGTCGGTATTCCCAATTATCGTCAAAATAATATCCACCGCTTCTGCCCATTAAAACAAAAGCTTTGTCAGAAAAACTAAAGGAATTGGCATCTTGTCGAGCGGCTCCTTCAAAATCAGGTCTGTCATCCCACTTATCGATTAAGGGATTGTATTCCCATAAATTCGTTGAGATACCTGATGCTGCACCTGTAGTTATATAACCGAATCCATTTAATGAAAAACCTACACCATTGGATAATAGGATTTTATAGTCTTCATCATCATCATCTAAATCTCTCAGTCTTTTCCAAGTTTCAGAGATTCCGTCAAATACATAAAAATCACTTTGATACCTTCCGTTTTGTATTCCAGTTCCAACATAAGCCAAATCATCTATAACAAAAACTGCTGCATCTCTTCTTTTATTTCCGCCAAATCCATATAATTGCGTCCACTCATTTGTGGCATCATTATACTGCCAAAAATCTTTCAATTCGCTTCCGTCATAACCAGTGCCAATATATCCTTTTCCAGAAACTGCAAAACCAATAGCACCAGTTCTTGCTGTACCACCAAAATCTGCTTTTTGCGTCCACATATTTGATGCAGGATCATAACACCAAAAGTCTCCCACTTCGTCATCGCCATCATATCCTGTGCCAAAATAGCCTTTGCCGTGAAGCGAGAACCCTACAGCGGCAGTTCTTGGAATACCTGGGAAGTCTGCTTTCTGCACCCAATAATCGCCATCTTTGTCGTACTCCCAAAGGTCATACATATAATCATCCCCATCATATCCAGCAACTATGTAGCCTTTGTCATTAATTACAAATGCCGCAGAGTTTGCCCGTGAATATCCGTCAAAAGAGGAGCTTTCTACCCAGTTTCCCATATCATCATCATCAGATGAACAGCTTACAAGACCTATAAGTAAAAGCAGGATGGCACTTTTTAAGTACATTTTTTTTAAATTCATAATATTCTATTTTAATTTTTCTTATTTTTTAATAATTCAAATTTTAAATTTAGGCCTACAAAAAAGCTGTCTTTTGTTTCAAATTCATAAATACTTTTATTATTGTTTAATAGTTCATATTTTGAGGAAAATTGATACCCAGCATCCAATGATAATTTCCAATATTCATTTATTGCATGGGAATAACTAAGTCCTGTTTGTATGGTTCGGTATTTTATCTTTTCAGCATTATCAACTGTATTAATAATTAAATTATCACTGATATTTGAATAAAATCCTTTTGGTTTTAGATAAAAATTCGTTTCGTTTGTAGTATTGATTGTGTATTCAATTTTAGTGACAGGCATTCCTAACATATAAGAAATAACATTATTCACTTTTCTCGAATAACTTATAATTGGTATTGGTTTATTTGTTCCAAAACCTGTATTATAAACCAATCCTAAATGAAGACTTCCTTTTTTACTGGATTTTATAAAAGCCATACTGCCGTTTAAAAATACATCATCCATAGTTAAGCCTGATTCAAGATTCGATGAAATTGTTGGCGAAATGTTGGTTTTAAAACTCCATGTATCATTTATTTTAGTAAAATATCCGAGTGTGTATTTCAATGTTTTAAAGCTTTCTATGGTTGTTGTATTCATAGTTTCGTCTGTATTATAATCTACATAATATTTGGAAAATAGCATACTGTTGGTTAACAAACCTTTTTTAAGTATTAGGGGTAAATTTATATTAATGGTGGCGTTCCTTAATCCAACTGAGTTGGAGTTATTGAGTGTTGAACTAATGTCAGCCCTAAAAATTTCAATATTTTGGGCTTTGCCCTCAGTTGAAAAAATCATTAAAAAAAATACCCCTAACCTTAAGTCCATATTACAAAATCACATTTTCACTACAAAAATAATAAGTGTTAGATGAATTAAAATAATAAGATAGACGAACTGTACATATTTATCTACTTATCCGCGTACTGCTTCTACCAAGGACTAAAGTTGCTGATTTTCAGTATTTTAACATTTTATTAACAGTTTTATAGACACATTTTCACAGTTCATCTATTTTGGTGTTTAAACACTGTTCCATTAAAATACATTTGCACAAAATAAAGATAATGAGAAACTGTTTTATATGGCTTTTGTTAAGTTTTACGTTGCTAATTTCATGCACTGACGATTCAAAAGCATATTTGGTTGGCGAAGAGTTTATTAATTTAGACTCAAGACTTGTGGTAATTGACACCTTAACATTGCTGACCGCCACCATACAATTAGATTCGGTAGTTACTACAGGGAGCAACAGAATATTATTAGGAGCTTTGCAAGATCAAAAATTTGGGAATTTGAAATCGCAAAGTTATTTTACACTTGTTCCCCAAGATTTTTTTATTGATGAAAAGGCAATCTATGATTCAATCGCCCTAATATTGCGTTACGACAAGTATTATTACGGGGATACGCTCCAAGCACAAACCTATAGAGTTCATGAAATTACAGATAAGTTTGAACCAAAAGACAAAGACGAGACACAGTTTTACAACACCTCAACTTTAGATTACAATAATGAAATGCTAGGTGAACTGTCGTTTAAAGCCTATCCTTACAAAAAAGATTCTATTAATATTACTTTGAAACCTAGCTTTGGTGAAAATTTATTTTATAATTTTCAAAAGAAGAAAGTTAAAACTGTTGATGATTTAGAGAAAATATTTAAAGGTATTACCGTAGTTCCGAACGGAAATGACAATACTGTTTTGGGATTTAGACTAAGTGGGGTTAAAAGTTCTGCGCTTCGATTGTATTATACTTTGGATGACGGACGTAATTCTGGCAATGATCGGTACACAGATTTTGATATTCGTGAGCATTTTACTAATATTACAAGCGATAAAACTGCTACATTACTTAATTCAATAACTGATGGTGAATATATTCTTCCAAGCAGTAAAACTAACAATGAAATGTATATACAGGCAGGCACCAACCTAAATATGAGATTAGAGATACCCCATGTTCGAGATTTAACCTCACTTGAGAGTGAAAATGGCGGAACTGTAATAAATGCTACTTTAAAAATGTTCCCTGTTCGAAATAGCCATAATGAAAATATTTCGGCAATTGATTCTCTTATTGTATTGGTAATTGATAATAAAAATAGGTTTGTAAAGCCACTTTACGGTCTCAATGGAAGTCCTGTTTACGCAACCCTACATTCTTACGATACTGAACTAAATTTCGATTATTATTATTCGGCAGACATAACTGCATTTATCAATGAAACTCAAACTAGCCCTTATTTGACAAAATATTCGCTGCTTTTTCAATTACGCGACAGTAATAAAAAGGTAGATAAAGTCTTAATTTATGATAGCGCATCTGGAAAAGATTTTAAAATGAAAATCGAATTAACTTATTTAGTATATTAATTTTTATGAAAATCAAACCAAATCTGCTCCTGCTTTTTTCCTTTATAAGTTTATTTATGAATGCCCAAAGCGACTTTAGTTCTCCCTATTCAATTTATGGTATTGGCAAAGAAAATTTAAACTTTTTCGGAGGGTTTACCGCTTTGGGAAATACTGGAATTGGCTATAGGTCATCACCACTAACAATTAATAAGTCCAATCCCGCTTCCTTAACCTCTATTCCTGAAAATTCATTTTTATATGAAGTTGGTTTTAACAATACAATTTCAACCAAAGAAGATAAATATGAAAGTCAACAAAACAATGATTTTAATTTTACGCATTTGGCCATGGCTTTTCCAGTTAATCATCGTTGGAGCATGAGTATGGGTGTAAGACCTTATACCAAAGTGAGTTATGAAATAGATGTAGTGCAGCCAGTTGAAGGAAGTGCCAGTACTTATACCACAAAAATTATTGGTTCAGGGGGAATAAATGAAATTTTTTGGGGTCATGGATTTAAACTAAAAAGCAATTTTTCGGTAGGTATTGAAGTAGTGGGTTTATTTGGGTCAATAAG
>JAQVGD010000139.1 GCA_028696945.1 Lutibacter sp. | reverse complement strand
AGTATTGGTCAACACTAATTTAAGTGAATATTACGTAGCTGCAAAGCTTTATCTAATAAGGTTTTGCAGCATTTTTTTTAAAAGACTTGCGGAGATTAGGAGCTATCGGGACGTAAATCAATTTGCGCATTCTATGATAAAAGCAAGAAAAAAATATATAAAAACTCTGAACCAAAAATTTATTAACCGCAAATACCGCAAATAAAAACCGCAAAGGGCGCAAAAAAGTTTTTTTATATTTTAAACTTAAAGTTGGTTAAACTACTTTAAATATGGATTTTGAAATTATTGATAGTACATCCTAATTGCGTTAGGGATTGAAGTGGAAAGCCCACAGTCGCGCTTTTGGGCGCGCGAGGACTTGTAGCGAAAAGCCCGACCCCCAGCCTTTTCGGCGGGGGGAAACGCCCAAAATTATAATAACTAAATACTTAAAAATCTGAATTATATAAAATAATTACACAATTAAACGATTCAATAAATACGCGATTCAACAATTAAACGATTAAACGATTAAACAATAAAAAAAAATACCTAAATTTGCAATCCGATAATGGCGTTTTGGCCGAGTGGCTAGGCAGAGGTCTGCAAAACCTCGTACAGCGGTTCGAATCCGCTAGACGCCTCATCAAAAACCCAAGTTACTCGCTTGGGTTTTTTGTTTTCTTTAACACCCTGTTAAAAATAAATTCTTGTATATTTGTGCTAAAGCTTTTTTATGAAAATTTATCCCATAGAAACAGGAAATTTTAAATTGGATGGTGGTGCTATGTTTGGCGTAGTTCCTAAAGTAATTTGGCAACGTACAAATCCCGCAGATGAAAATAACTTGATTGATATGGCGTTGCGCTGTTTGCTTATTGAAGATGGCGATCGACTTATTTTAATTGACAACGGTACTGGAAATAAGCAATCTGATAAATTTTTTAGCTACTATTATTTCTTCGGAGATTTTACATTGGATGCTTCTTTGGCAAAATACGGTTTTCACAGAGATGATATTACCGATGTTTTTTTAAGCCATTTGCATTTCGACCATTGTGGTGGAAGTATTCAGTGGAATAAAGACCGTACTGGCTATGAACCTGCGTTTAAAAATGCAAAATATTGGAGCAATAAAAATCATTGGAAATGGGCAGTAGAACCCAATCCGAGAGAAAAAGCTTCGTTTTTAACTGAAAACATCAATCCGATAAAAGAGAGCGGACAATTGAATTTTGTGAGCCTTCCAACTGGAGATTTTGCCAAAAATACGCCGCTTGGTTTCGATATTTTATTCGCGAATGGGCATACCGATAAACTGATGATTCCGCACATTCAATACAAAGAAAAAACCCTAGTTTTTGTGACAGATTTACTGCCAACCGTTGGTCATATTCCTTTGCCTTATGTGATGGGCTATGACACGCGTCCGCTGTTGACTATGGAAGAAAAAGAAAAATTTTTAAACGATGCCGCCGACAATAATTATTTTTTGTTTTTTGAGCATGATGCCACCAATGAACTTTGTACCGTAAAACACACTGAAAAAGGTGTGCGATTAAACCAAACCTATACATTTAACGAAGTATTTAATTAACATAAACAAAAGAATGAGAGTATTTAAATCGATGTTTGTTGTTGCGTTGGCAACAATTTCATTAGCAAGTTGCGGTTCTGTAAAATCTATCACAGATAAGCCAGTTCCAACCATGGAAACCACCGTATCCATATCACAAAAAAAAGGTGTTATAGACGAAGAACAATTTAACCGTTGGGCACATGCCGATTTGGTTGCTGACACTATTCCGGGAATGAGCCTTGACAAGGCCTATAAATTTTTAGAGGGCAAACAAAGCGTAACAGTAATTGTTGGCGTTATTGATTCAGGAATTGATATTGAACACGAAGATTTAAAAGACGTACTTTGGACAAATACCAAAGAAATTCCAGGAAATGGAATTGATGATGATAACAATGGTTTTGTAGATGACATTCACGGATGGAACTTTTTAGGGGGAAACGGTGATCCGGCTCCTGAACAATTGGAAATTACACGATTGTTAGCACCATTAAACGCTCGTTTTGAAGGCAAAACCATCGAAAACATAAGTGAAGCTGATAAAGCCGATTTTCTAAAATATCAGAAATATTTAGAAGCTTATAACGCTTCTTCCTCAAGACACTTTCAAACCTTAGCCCGCATGGAGCAAATAGGAGCAAATTTTGCAGCAGTGAAAGAATATTTGGGAAAAGATAGTTTTACAATTGAAGATTTACAAGGAATCAATACAGAGGATGAAACGCTAAGAGCACAAGTAGGCGATTTAATTGGCTTATATGGAAGAGGTTTGGATGAAGATGCTTATTTAGAATTTTATGAAACTCAAAAGAAAAATAAAAACTACGATTTCAATTTTGACGGACGCGCAATTGTAGGGGACAATCCAGAAGATATTAACGATACAAAATATGGAAATGGATTTGTGATTGGTGATAAAGAAAGTGAATCTCACGGAACGCATGTTGCTGGAATTATTTTAGCATCCCGCAACAATAACAAAGGATTGCAAGGTGTTGCTAACAACGCGAAATTAATGGTTGTTAGGGCGGTGCCAGATGGTGATGAGCGCGATAAAGATGTTGCCTTGGCCATAAGATATGCTGTTGATAATGGCGCAAAAGTAATCAATATGAGTTTCGGAAAAAGCTTTTCTCCTAACAAAGAATGGGTTTTTGACGCCATAAAATATGCTGCTGAAAAAGATGTATTATTGGTACACGCTGCTGGAAACGACAATAAAAATATTGATGTGAAAGACAATTGGCCAAATGATTCTAAAGATAAAATAAATGAAATTTCAGACAATGTGATTACTGTTGGAGCGATGAGTTCTAATTTCAATGAAAATTTGCCAGCTTCATTTTCTAATTACGGCAAACTAAATGTTGATGTTTTTGCTCCTGGAGTGCAAATTTATTCATCTGTGCCAAAAGATGAGTATGCAAAATATAGCGGTACTTCTATGGCTTCGCCAGAAGTTGCTGGTGTAGCAACCTTAATTCGTTCCTATTATCCACAATTGTCTGCAAGTCAGGTAAAACACATCATTATGAATTCAGGTGTTAAAGTAAATTTACAAGTACTTATTCCTGGCGGAAAAGGTGAAAAAGCAGCATTTTCTAATTTATCAAAAGCGGGAAGTATTGCAAATGCTTATAATGCTTTATTGTTAGCCGATAAAATGGTAAACGGAAAATAAAATTATAATATTCTGTTAAAAAGCACACTCAAAAAGGGTGTGCTTTTTTGTTTAACAGGATATGTTTATATTGCGAACACAAAACAAAAACCCAATGAAAAAATTATTAGGCCTTCTATTTTTAATTACAACAATAATTACATCAGCACAAAATAACAACGATTGTTATTGGCAACAACACGCAGATTACAAAATGGATGTGGACATAGATGCAGAAAATTATCAGTATAAAGGAACTCAGGAATTGGCATACACCAACAATTCTCTAGATGTTTTAAATACGGCTTTTTATCATTTGTTTTTCAATGCGTTTCAACCGAATAGTGAAATGGATGCCCGATTGCAGGCTGTTGTTGACCCAGATAGTAGAATGGTAAATAATATTGGGACTAAAACAAATCCAATTTTTGAAAGCAGAATTGCCAAATTGAAACCTAATGAAATAGGTTATTTAAAAGTGTTGTCATTAAATCAAAATGGAAAACCTGTGAAATACAACACAGAAGGAACTATTTTAAAAGTTATTTTAAATGAAGCCATTCAACCTGGTGAAACTGTTAAGTTCGAAATGACTTTTGAAGGACAAGTGCCTGTTCATATTCGAAGAGCTGGCAGAAATAGTGAAGATGGTGTAGCACTTTCCATGGCGCAATGGTATCCGAAAATGGCGGAGTACGATTTTGAAGGCTGGCATGCAGATCCTTATATTGCTAGGGAATTTCATGGTGTTTGGGCAAATTTTGACGTTACGCTTCATATAGATAAAAAATTCACGGTCGGCGGAACAGGTTATTTACAAAATCCGCAAGAAGTTGGTCACGGTTATGAAGATAAAACAATGCCTTTGAAACTTCCGAAGGGAAAAAAATTAACTTGGCATTTTTTGGCACCAAATGTGTTGGATTTTACTTGGGCAGCCGATCCAAATTATGTGCACGATATTTTAAAAACCTCCAATGGAACAGCACTTCATTTCTTCTATAAAAACGATGAGAAATATGCAAAAGCATGGAAAGAAATACAACCTTTAACTGAGAAAGCATTAAACTATTTTAATGAAAATGTAGGAGAATATCCTTGGAAACAATATTCTGTAATTCAAGGCGGCGATGGCGGCATGGAGTATGCGATGTGCACTTTAGTTGCTGGAGGCGAAACTTTAAATGATATTGCAGGAACTGTGTATCACGAATTGGCACACACTTGGTTTCAACATATTTTAGCAACTAATGAAAGCAAACACTCATGGATGGATGAAGGATTTACTTCCTACATTTCAACTTTGGCTTCCAGCTTAATTATGGAAGGTGGCGACGGAAAACCAAAAGCAAAAGGTTATAGAGGCTATTTTTATGCTGTAAAAAACGGCATTGAAGAACCATTGACAACGCATGCCGACCGTTTTAATACCAATACCGCCTTTAGTATTGGAAGCTATACCAAAGGAAGTATGTTTTTGTCGCAGCTGAATTATATTATTGGGGAAGAAAATGTGCAAAAAACACTTAAAAAATATTTTGAAGATTTTAAATTTAAACATCCAACACCCAACGACATCAAACGAACTGCCGAAAAAGTTTCCGGGATTCAGTTAGGTTGGTATTTGAATGAATGGATTGAAACCACGCACACCATAGATTATGCCGTAGCGAAAGTTGAAGGAAATGTTGTCACTTTAGCAAGAGTTGGGCAAATGCCTATGCCTATTGATGTTGCAATTACCTACATTGATGACAGTACAGAAAACTTTTATATTCCATTACGAATGATGCTTGGTGAAAAACCTACCAATGCAACGCTTATTAAAAATTGGTCTTGGGCACATCCAACTTATACTTTTTCCGCTTCAAAAGAGGTGAAAAAAGTTGAAATTGACCCTTCTCAATTGATGGCCGATATTGATCGGAATAATAATGTGTTTGAAAATCAGGAAGTCAGAAATTAAAAAACTTTCTGTTTAGTCAGTAGAATTTCTAGAGGCTCTCTCGGGATAGTTTTGCTATTTCATTTTAGGGAGCATCAAGATACTTAATGTTGCGCTTTATACTTTTAATTATGGTTGAAGGCAGGTAAAATCCTTTTTTTGCGCATTTGGAATAAAATATCTTTACCGTTGAGTGTTTTAACCAATATTTAACTAAAAATACAATTCTAACCTATCCTGAAACACTCCAAAATTTGAATTCAACTGGTGCGAACGACTTGATTCTCCCCTCGTTTTTGAACATAAAATTTAAACTTAAGGTTTTATTTTAACAACTCGTCACTTTTTTCCGCCAACAACCACCACAAATTCGCCTTTTGGCGGTTTATTGGTAAAATGTTCAATCATTTCGGCAACGGTTCCTCTTAAAGTTTCTTCGTACAATTTGGTGAGTTCGCGTGAAATGGAAATTGGACGATCGGGACCAAAATATTCAGAAAAATGGGTTAATGTTTTAAGCAGTTTGTGCGGAGATTCGTAAAAAATGATGGTTCGCGTTTCTTCTGCCAAGAAAATCAGGCGTGTTTGTCGGCCTTTTTTAACAGGCAAAAATCCTTCAAACACAAATTTATCATTTGGCAACCCGCTATTTACCAAAGCAGGAACAAAAGCTGTTGCACCGGGTAAACATTCAATTTCAACGCCGTTTTCCAAACAGGCGCGCGTAAGTAAAAAACCAGGATCGGAGATGGCAGGCGTTCCGGCATCGGAAATTAAGGCTATGGATTCCCCATTTTTAATACGTTGCACAATATTGGCTACAGTTTTATGCTCGTTGTGCATATGGTGGCTGTGCATGTGTGTGGAAATTTCATAATGCTTTAATAATTTTCCGCTGGTGCGCGTATCTTCCGCCAAAATTAAATCCACTTCCTTTAAAATCCTGATAGCTCTTAAAGTGATGTCTTCTAAATTTCCGATGGGTGTTGGCACTAAATATAATTTTGATTCCAATTTCTTAGTATTTTGGATTATTAGACTCATTAACTTTCAATCCTATCGAAAACTTTCCCAAGGGAAAAACGTTTGAATTAAAATTAGCATGATATTTACATCAAAAAAAAATTTAATATTTAACTTCTACTATTTAATATTAAACCGGCTTCAAAGTTACAAAGTTTTTGATAAGATTTAAAGTTTTGATTTTTAACAAAAAGTGAGTTTGTTTAAAGTTAGGCCCTTGTACTTTTGACTTTAGGACCAAACTTGAACATAAATTTTTTTTAACCGCAAAGAACGCAAGGAAAATACGCAAAAGACACCAGAAAAAATTAATATAAAATGCCTAGCCAAAAAAAAATTTAACCGCAAAGAACGCAAGGAAAATACGCAAAAGACGCCAGAAAAAATTATTAAAAACGCCTAGCAAACTTTTCGAAAATTTTTTCCATCGCGATTAAAAATTATCTAATATCACCTTGAAATTTTTCATTATTAATTTTTCATCATTAATTCAATGCGCGTTAAGGATTACTTCACTTATTTTTATTTTGTTTTGGAGTTCAGTGAACCTTGTTTGCAGCGGAAAATCTGGCATTGTGAGTTTGTGAAGTAATATATTCAACAGATTGCCACGCTGCGGTCGCAATGACAGTTTGGAACGAAAAGCCCGACCCCCGCCTTTTCGGCGGGAACGTCCAAAAAAAGATTAATAACCTTAAAAACTACGGGCTAAATCACTAAATTTGTGCTTTCTTAAAAAAGATTAGAATGTACAGAACGCATAAAAACGGGGAATTACGATTAGAACATATAGGTCAGGAAGTTACTTTGGCCGGCTGGGTGCAAAAAACGCGCGATAAAGGATTTATGATTTGGGTTGATTTACGCGACCGTTACGGCATTACGCAGTTGATTTTTGATGAAGAGCGCACGCCAAAAGAAATGATGGAAAAAGCGAAAATGTTGGGCCGAGAATTTGTGATTCAGGTGAAGGGCGAGGTAATAGAACGTGTTTCTAAAAACGCAAATATACCCACTGGCGACATAGAAATATTGGTGAAGGAATTGACTATTTTGAACAAATCGTTGGTGCCGCCTTTTACCATTGAAGATGAAACGGACGGTGGCGATGAGTTGCGGATGAAATATCGCTATTTAGATATTAGAAGAAATCCAGTAAAAAACAATTTGATTTTCCGCAGCAAAGTGGCGATGGAAACCAGAAAATATCTATCTGGGGAAGGTTTTATTGAGGTGGAAACGCCTTACTTGATCAAATCCACGCCCGAAGGTGCGCGTGATTTTGTGGTGCCGAGCCGCATGAATGCCGGTCAATTTTATGCTTTGCCGCAATCCCCTCAAACTTTTAAACAATTGCTGATGGTGGGCGGATTGGATAAGTATTTTCAAATTGTGAAATGTTTTAGAGATGAGGATTTACGCGCCGACAGACAGCCTGAATTTACGCAAATAGACTGTGAAATGGCTTTTGTGGAACAGGAAGATATTTTAAATGCTTTTGAAGGATTGACACGTCATTTGTTAAAAGAAGTAAATGGCGTTGATGTGGCAAAATTTCCAAGAATGACCTATGAGGACGCGATGCGCAAATATGGAAATGACAAACCGGACATCCGTTTTGGGATGGAATTTGGCGAATTGAATGCCGTGGCACAACACAAAGATTTTGGTGTTTTTAACGCTGCGGAATTGGTTGTCGGGATTGCTGTTCCCGGAGGAAATGTGTTTACAAGAAAAGAAATTGATGCTTTTATTGAGTTTTTAAAACGTCCGCAAGTGGGTGCTTCGGGAATGGTTTATGTCCGTTGCAACGAGGACGGCACTTTTAAATCGTCTGTCGATAAATTTTATGAGGAAGCCGATTTAAAAAAATGGGCTGAAATAACAGGAGCAAAATCCGGCGACTTAATTTGCGTTTTATCGGGTATTGCCGATAAAGTACGTCCACAATTAAGCGTATTGCGCATGGAAATGGCAAACCGTTTGGGCTTGAGGAATCCGAAAGAATTTGCACCTTTGTGGGTGGTCGATTTTCCTTTGCTGGAATGGGATGAAGAAACAAAGCGTTTTCACGCCATGCACCATCCGTTTACCTCGCCAAAACCTGAGGATATGGCGATGTTAGACACCAATCCGGGAAAAGTTCGCGCCAACGCTTATGATTTGGTATTGAACGGAAATGAAATTGGCGGCGGTTCTATTCGTATCCACGACAAACAAACCCAGGCTTTGATGTTTAACCATTTAGGTTTTACGCCTGAAAAAGCGAAAGAGCAATTCGGATTTTTAATGAATGCCTTTGAATATGGCGCGCCGCCACACGGCGGAATTGCTTTTGGACTGGACAGATTAACGGCCATTTTGGGCGGACAGGAAACGATTCGAGATTTTATTGCGTTTCCTAAAAATAACAGCGGCCGCGATGTGATGATAGATGCACCTTCCCAAATAGATGATGAACAATTGAAAGAATTGTGTTTAAAAATAAACTTGCCTTAGGTGTTTGCCCTAAATATTGGCTCTAGTTTAAACTGGCTATTATGATTGAAATATCAAATTTTCGGCACTTTGTCACCCCTGCCTGCCGGCAGGCACGGCTTTAGTCCCGATAACTACTATCGGGAGGGGAAAGAGCAAAGGGCCGAAAATTCAATTATTTTTACCCTAACCCTCGTATGTTTGTTTCAAGATAATTTTAAAAAATAAAACATGATTGATAAATAAGATATTAATGGTTAATTGAAGACTTAAATATTATAAGGAGGGAACAGGTAATAGCATGTAGCCCTAGATAA